>JBLHQQ010000109.1:0-8239 GCA_047625245.1 Candidatus Azotimanducaceae bacterium | reverse complement strand
CAGTGCTATTTGTTATCGCTCTGTTCCTGCTTGCGAAACGTTCTCGAACACCGTTGTCAACGACCGATACAAATTACTTGCGATTTTGTAGGACGATGGAAAAGCGTGGAGTACCGAGGAGAAATGGGGAGGGGCCGCTCGATTACCAGTTGCGACTTATCGAAGAGTTTCCTGCTCTTGAAATCGAAGTCCGGGCGGTCACCGAAGCTTATGTGACAGCGAACTACATGGGTGATCCGGCTAAGAGTGGAAGTAAGAGTTCAGATCTGAAGAAAGCGGTGAGAGCACTTTGGTTGCGCACCCTCACCACCTAACTCGTATCAGACGCTAGCCAACTTCAACGATGTTGACGGTTGGAATAGTCACATTATCAGCACTTTTCTGAAAAGACGCGATTTCATTAAAGTTAAGGTAACGGTATATCTCATCGGACATGGTATTCAGATTGTTCGCATACACCAGATACTCGTCCGGTGTAGGCAGTTTCCCTAGTAGCGCAGCGACTGCTGCCAGTTCAGCGGAAGCCAGGTAAACGTTTGCACCATCACCAAGCCGGTTAGGGAAGTTTCGGGTAGAGGTAGAAACCGCGGTTGAGTTAGCTGCGATCCGAGCTTGATTACCCATGCATAAAGAGCAGCCTGGCATTTCAGTTCGGGCACCTGCTTGGGCAAAGATATTGTAGACACCTTCTTCCCGCAGTTGATGCTCATCCATTTTCGTTGGTGGCGAAATCCACAAACGAGTAGGGATAGATTTCACCTTGCTCAACATATTTGCAGCAGCTCGAAAGTGACCAATATTCGTCATACAAGATCCGATAAAGACCTCATCAATATGGACACCCTGGACTTCTGAAAGTGGCTTCACATCATCAGGGTCGTTAGGGCAGGCCAACAGCGGTTCTTTTATTTCATCCAGATCGATTTCGATAATTTCAGCGTATTCTGCATCGGCATCGGGCTCCATCAACTCTGGATTCTCTAGCCATACTTCCATTGCTTCGATACGTCGACCTATGGTTCTTGCATCGCCATAACCTTCGGAGATCATCCACTTAAGCAGCGTAATGTTCGACGTTATGTATTCAATGATGGGATCTTTGCCGAGGCGAATCGTGCAGCCACCAGCAGATCGTTCAGCGGATGCATCAGAAATTTCGAAAGCTTGCTCGACCTTTAGATCAGGTAGCCCTTCGATTTCGAGAACGCGACCACTGAAAATATTCTTTTTACCTTCTTTCTCAACAGTGAGAAGTCCTCGCTGAATTGCTGCGTAAGGAATGGCATTGACAAGGTCACGCAGCGTAATGCCAGGCTGCATTGTGCCTTTAAAGCGAACTAGGACGGATTCAGGCATATCCAGGGGCATTACGCCAATCGCTGCAGCAAAGGCAACAAGTCCAGATCCTGCTGGAAAACTAATGCCAAGGGGGAAACGGGTGTGAGAATCACCACCGGTACCAACAGTATCAGGCAGAAGCATTCTATTCAGCCAGGAGTGAATGATGCCGTCTCCAGGCCGCAACGCAACACCACCGCGAGTTTGAATAAAGTCAGGCAACGTGTGTTGTGTATCAATGTCTACAGGCTTGGGATAAGCAGCAGTGTGACAAAATGATTGCATCACAAGGTCTGCAGAGAAACCGAGACACGCCAACTCTTTCAGTTCATCTCGAGTCATGGGACCCGTTGTGTCCTGGGAACCGACAGTGGTCATACGTGGCTCGCAATAAGTACCAGGTCGAATACCAGCAACCCCGCAAGCTTTGCCAACCATTTTTTGTGCCAGAGTAAAGCCTTTACCAGAATCTACTTTAGGGACTGGCTTACGAAACACATCACTGGTGCCAAGACCCAAATGCTCTCGCGCTCGTTCCGTTAGACCCCGGCCAATAATAAGGGGAATTCGACCACCTGCCTGGACTTCATCAAGGATGACTTCTGTGGCCAGTTCGAATTCGCTAATGACTTCGCCGGTCTTGTCGCTTGTGACCTTGCCCTCATAGGGATGAATGACAATGACGTCACCGGTTTCCATTTTGCTGACGTCGCATTCGATAGGTAGGGCGCCGGCGTCTTCCATAGTATTGAAGAAAATCGGTGCGATCTTACTGCCAAGTACAAAGCCGCCATCACGCTTGCCTGGGATATTGGGGATATCGTCACCCATATGCCAGAGCACTGAGTTTGTTGCTGATTTTCTTGAGGATCCCGTGCCCACAACATCACCAACATAGGCGAGAGGGTTACCGGTATTTTTAAGTTGCTCAATGGTCTCGAGGGGTTTCTCCATTGTGTTCTTAAGCATCGCAAGGGCGTGCAAGGGAATATCAGGTCGGCTCCATGCGTCTCCGGCGGGAGAGAGATCGTCTGTATTGGTTTCGCCGTCGACTTTAAAAACGGTAACTTTTATCTGCTCGGGCACTTTGGATTTATTTAAGAACCAATCCCCATTAGCCCAACTTTCGATCACTGCCTTGGCATGTTCGTTTGTGGTAGATTTTTGAACCACATCGTGGAACGCATCAAACATCAGCAGCGTCTTGGAAAGGCCCTTGGCTGCAACCGGTGCAAGTTCTGCGTCGTCAAGCAGTTCGACGAGCGTATCGATGTTGTATCCACCTAGCATCGTTGCCAATAACTCTGTTGCCAGTTTCTTAGAAATTATAGGTGAGGTAGCATCACCCTTTGCAACGGCGGTGAGAAAGCCTGCCTTCACGTAGGCAGCGTCATCAACACCGGCCGGAACACGGTTGGTGATCAAATCAAGAACAAGGGCTTCGTCGCCTGCAGGAGGCGTTTTAAGTAGTTCAATCAGATCGTTGACCTGTTCAGCTGATAAGGGTTTCGGATCGATGCCAAGTTCAGCGCGTTCTGCGACATGTTGTCGATAAGCTTCTAACACTTTAATTCCTCTCTAACGTAAAATGAAGTCTTCGCAGCTCGCGAATAAGGTGCGTAATTCTACTAGAATAGCGGCCCAAAGTTAAGATAATGCGCGTTGGTTGTTACATGGATATTAATGATTTTCTGCTCTGCAAAACACCGGATGCCTGGCTTGAGGCCGCGGTTAGCCAACTCCCTATGTTGCTGATCGATCATGCAAACTGTGAGAAGAAGGCTGCTTCGACGGCCCTGAATTTGATGTATCGCTACGTCTTGCATCCAGAGTTGCTTCAGCAGTTGTCGCGGTTAGCGAGGGAGGAGCTGCGCCATTTCGAACAGGTGCTTGAGATACTGCAAGACCGAGGCATTGAATATAAGCAGATTAGTTCCGCACGATATGCCGGTGAAATCAGGAAATCTGTCCGCACTCATGAACCAGCAAGGCTTGTGGATATGCTGATTGTCAGCGCCGTTATCGAAGCCCGAAGCTGTGAACGTTTTTCTCGACTCGTTGATGTGTTGGACGATGACCTCGCGGCTTTTTATAGTTCCTTACTCAAATCTGAAGCGAGGCATTTCAAGGTGTACCTGGACTATGCACGAAGCTTTTCTGAACAAAGCATCGATGATCGAGTCCAGCATTTCCTTGAGTTGGACGAAATGTTGATCTCTTCACCAGATCCGGACTTCAAGTTTCACAGTGGTTGCCCAGAAGCAGCTTGATCTAGTGGGAAAGGTCTAGTGGGAAGGACGTCAGCTCAAACTTTCCGTCCACGCCGTGAATTTGCCATCCATGACTACCCCAATCCCCGAGTACGATCCTTTGACCTTGCCGATTGTCGCCAAGGTCAACCTTGTGCGTCGCAGGTCGATGGGTATGCCCGTGAATGAGGGTTCTCACCCCTGAATCTAACATGACCCTTATTACCTCGGATTCCGTCACATCCATGATATCTGCGGCGGTTTCTCTGGTATGAGCTTTGCTTTCTCCCCGGGCTTGATCGGCAAAAGCCTGTCGTTCGGGAATGGATTTGGTGAGAAAGTCCGCTTGAAATGCCTCATTTCGAAGCAGAACTCTGACTTTCATATATTCAGTATCAGAGGTGCATAGGCTGTCACCGTGCATGAGTAACACTTTTTCTCCATTCAGCTCTAGTATTGAAGGGTCAGGAAGCAGTGTTGCGCCGATTTGAGAACAAAAAGCAGTGCCGAGCAGGAAGTCTCGATTGCCATGCATGAAGTAGATAGGGATATCTACAGCCTCTAGTGCCTGGATGATTTTCTGGTTAAAAGCTGTGTCATGGTCATCTCCAAGCCAGACTTCGAAAAAATCTCCGAGAATATAAAGCGCAGTTGCGTCTACGAGGCCGTTTCCTAGGAAATGCAGGAATCCTGCGGTAATTTCCGGTCGCGATTGGTCTAAATGTAGGTCAGAAATCAAAATATCAGTCATAAGGGTCAGGAATTCTCTCAAGTCTCGTTGACGTGCTTGGGTATGGTTCAGTAGAATGCGCGCTCTTGGCAGGCATGGCATGAAATACGGCCATTATCCGGTGTTCTTCACATCGGCTGCAATAGAGATCGGGGTATAGCGCAGTCTGGTAGCGCGCCTGCTTTGGGAGCAGGATGTCGGGAGTTCGAATCTCTCTACCCCGACCACTTTTTTGATCGCTGCGCTCGTAGCTCAATCGGATAGAGCATCGGCCTTCTAAGCCGAGGGTTACAGGTTCGATTCCTGTCGGGCGTACCAGTTAATACGCGGCTCTAGACTACCTACCTAATTCCAAAACCCTATATTTATTCTTCACAAGTCTGATAAGTGCCATTGTCTGCGTCTGTAAAATAATCTTAAGTGGTGTTCTACCGCGAAATTTACAATTTAGACCCTCGGAACAACTTTGCTAGAAATGTACCCCGTTATTCACTCAGCATAGTCGCACGTATTAAAATTAGTTTCGAAGTGAGGAATACTACGGATCAGTTAGTCAAGGTGGGTTGCGATGTCTGCCAGCCAGCTCCGTCGAAAGAGTTGCTGAAATTACACGGTCGAAGAGAAATTAAACTCTCGAGTCGGTAGCTGATCCATACAGAACCGTTTGTACGCGGTGTTGTCTGCACAGGAGCGGGGCAGTACTGGTCCCACAGCCCTTTCATATCGAATACTCCAGCATTCGATTTTCTCCACTTTTGTTTTTATTAACCCCTATACTTTGCGCTGTTTGTAATTTGGAAGCAGGAAAATGGCGAATACGAATCTAGAACGCTGGCATCAGCATATGAGAGGAGAGTTTGAAGGTGGCCTTGATGAGTTGCTAGCGGAAGACTGTGTGTTTCTGTCGCCAATTGTCTTCAGCCCTCAGAAAGGTAAGGCCCTCACCAAGCTATATCTCAGCGCTGCCGGCAGTACTTTTAGCGATGGCGACAAGAATAAAGCCCCGGGCCAGTCAGACTCTCCATTTAAGTATGTGAAAGAGGTGACCTCAGGCGATGTGGTTGTGCTTGAGTTTGAAACGGAGATAGACGGCAAATATGTGAATGGCGTGGATATCATCAGCTTTAATGAAGCAGGGCAGATTACTGAGTTTAAAGTCATGATTCGACCACTTCAGGCAGTCAATCTAATGCATGAGCAAATGAAGGCAATGTTGGAGAAGATGAAGGCCTAGTAGGGATAACCACCTTCCTTCAATTGTTGCTGTTAATCACAACGACCTTTGAATATAATCTGCGCGCTTCGAAACATCGGATTCTCGGTGTTTTTCGGTATGGTGGGCGTAGCTCAGTTGGTAGAGCTCCGGATTGTGATTCCGGTGGTCGCGGGTTCAAGCCCCGTCGTTCACCCCATACCTTATACAAGATGTAAAGAAAGCACGGTGGCCGGGGCACTGGGCGTGCCCGTCCAAGCCCCGTCGTTCGCCCCATAACGAGTCTGTAAGCTGCTAAGTGGCTGAAGAAAGGGTGTGGCAAGTGATAGCTCAGCGCTGAAAGCCCTCCAGAATCGTAGTTCTTCATAGAATTCCCAAATGGTCCACTTGCTCTACTGGGAATCGATAAATCGGCTCAATCAGTTATGGAAGGAGTTACATGGTTCGATCCTGGACAAGATCGTCAGTTTCGTAATCAGGCAGTTCTGGTGACAACGAGGCAAGAAATCGACTTACCTCAAACTTACGAGTGGTCTGAAAATGAATGTCCCGTAAACGCGATAATGGGTTGCCGTTGGCTTTGCCCATGTCTATAATCGCGCCCCTTCAAAATCAGTTAATTAGCTGGTTTTGGAGGAATATATCCCGTCTCGTCGAGTGCCACCTCTGAGACAGCGGAAACCAAGTTTAAATGTGCGAGAGTGGCGGAATTGGTAGACGCGCTGGTTTTAGGTACCAGTATCGTAAGATGTGAGAGTTCGAGTCTCTCCTTTCGCACCATATCTCTTCCCGGCGTCAATGCCGGTACTGTAAAGGTAAAAATCACTATGCAAGTTACCCTTGAAACGACTTCGGGCCTCGAACGGCGCATGCGCATTTCTATTCCGGTCGAGGAAGTAGAGACCAAAGTCGAGGCAAAGCTGAAGCAAACTGCGCAGCAGGTAAAGATCAAGGGGTTTCGCCCCGGCAAGGTGCCGATTCGTGAGGTGAAACGCCGGTTTGGCGATGGTATTCGACAGGAAGTCGGGTCTGAAATCATGCAGAGTTCTTTTGCCGAAGCCGTTCAGCAAGAATCAGTCTCTCCAGCAGGTATGCCGCAGATCGAAGACGTTAAGATCGAAGCGGGTCAGGATCTGGAGTTTACAGCAGTGTTCGAGGTTTTCCCTGAAATTACGCTTTCAGGTTTTGACGCTATAGAAATTGAACGTCCAACGTCGCAAGTAACCCCCGCTGACGTCGATAAAATGATTGAAACTTTGCAAACCCAGCGAGCTGAATTCGTCGAAATGGATCGCGCCTGCGACACCGACGACCGGGTTAATATTGACTTCGAAGGTAGGGTGGACGGCGAACTGTTCGACGGCGGCAAAGCTGAAGGCAACGATATTGTGATCGGTTCCGGAAGCATGATTCCTGGGTTTGAAGATGGCATCAAAGGAATGAAAGCCGGTGAGAGCAAAGACGTGTCTGTGACGTTTCCAGAGGATTACCAGGCAGAGGACCTGGCTGGAAAGGATGCAATTTTCGCTATTACAGTGAACAAAGTCAGTGAGTCCAGCAAACCAGAATTAGATGACGAATTTTTCAAGCAGTTTGGCGTACAGGAAGGCGGCATGGATGCCTTTCGGGACGAAGTTTCCGCCAATATGGAGAAGGAGCTCGGTGCTGCGATTAAGTCCAAGGTTAAAAATCAAGCACTAGACGGGCTTCAGAAAGTTAACGAAATTTCGCTCCCTAAAGCATTGATTGATCAGGAAATCGACCGTTTGAAGCAAGAGGCTATCCAGCAATTTGGTGGTCAAATGAATATCGATACCAGCATGCTGCCTTCTGAGATGTTTCAAAGCCAGGCAGAAAAGCGTGTCGCCCTGGGCCTTTTGGTTAACTCTATCGTGGAACAGCACGAAGTTAAGGTTGATGATGATCGCGTCAAGACGATGATCCACGACATGGCGAACTCCTATGATGATCCTGAGCAAGTGATTAACTTCTACTATAGTAACGAACAACAGCTGAGTCAGATCCAGAATGTGGTCTTGGAAGACCAGGTGATTGACTTGATTGTCGCTACCGCTAAGGTGACAGATGTCGAGCTGCCCTATGACGAAGCCATCAAACCAGCCGCACCGGCGCCAGTAGAAGAAGCAATCGACGAACCTGCTGCTGATTGAGTGTAAAAATTGTCCGCCCAATCATCCAGATTGGGCGATTAGGCGTAAATTTCTAAGCATCACTTGAAGTTTTGCATCATAGACGCAATATTAGAGTCATACGCGGCGATTGCCGTCTTACCCAAATTTCGTGAGGTTAGAATGAGTTACAACATCGAAGATGGCGACCGTCCAGTTACCCAGGGTCTGGGTATGGTTCCAATGGTTCTTGAGCAAACTGCGCGGGGTGAGCGATCCTACGACATCTACTCGCGTCTATTAAAAGAACGTATTATTTTCATCGTTGGGCCGATTGATGATCATGTGGCCAATTTGGTTGTGGCACAGCTACTATTTGCTGAGTCCGAGAATGCGGACAAAGATATCTCGCTTTACATCAACTCGCCTGGCGGTTCAGTCACAGCAGGTCTCGCTGTTTACGACACGATGCAGATCATTAATTGTGACGTTTCCACCACTTGCATCGGACAAGCTGCCAGTATGGGGGCGTTTTTGCTCGCTGGCGGCACAAAGGGAAAGCGTTTCTGTCTGCCTAATA
>JBLHQQ010000108.1:0-8285 GCA_047625245.1 Candidatus Azotimanducaceae bacterium | reverse complement strand
AGCTCGCCCAGACTCAGTTCATGGCGCCTGGTGACATCTTGCAGCTGGAAATAAAATCACGCGACGGCAGTATCGATCTCGGTTGTCAACGCAATGAAATAGTCGAGGCGCCATAAGGACATCGGCGCATTTTCTGTTCGAAACTACCGACACACTCGATTTTTTAATGGGAGAAACGCATGGAAATTTTGTACCACCAGAACGTGGTGCCCCGCATTTTGATGACTATTACCGCTATCGCATTGGCCATCGGTCCAGCAATTGCGGATTTTAACAAAACCCATGCCACTAACCCGTTGTGGCCCCCGCATGCCCGCTTTCACGTGGTCTGGCAGGTAATAACCAATAGCACTTTGTGCTTGATGCTGCTGTTCATTTTATGGACGCCACTGGTCGCGCAATACAACCTGCAGTTGGTTTTAGTTGTCATGGTGCAAGGGGCTATTCTGGCACCTCTTTATATAACCATCGCAAGCATGAGAATCTTCGACGGTGCACTAAAAGACGTCAATGGTATTCGACCGTTTAAATTTCGTATCGCCGGCAAGACGCTTGAGTTGGATACCAATGTCGTTGGGTTTACCAATCTTTCTTTGGTGTTGATTATTGCTTGCTTCAATATTGTCTCATCGGTCCCGGCCCCATAGACAACCCTTCGATGACTAAAAATGCATGGAAATTAATATGTCAGCGCTGTTAAAAACTAATGTATTAATTGTCGGCTCCGGGCCGTCCGGCATGACTGCCGCTCTGGCGTTAGCCAAATTTGGAATTTCTTCCATGCTGATTGATTGTCGCCAGTCAAACTATATGGCGCCACGAGCGCATGCGTTAAATCCACGGACGTTGGAAATATTTTCGTCCTTGGGCTTGGACATTGAAGCGTTTAAAGCCGCCGCAACACCGGTGGACGAGAGCTGCTGGGTGCGGTGGGTGGACACCCTCAATGGTGGAGAGTATGGCAAGCTGCCCTACGAAAGAATGCACGCCGATGAAGGCCTACCCACTGCTTGGCCCTTATTAAATGTTCCACAACCGGCCGCCGAAATTGTGCTGCAAAAGTATGTCGATAGTGAAGCGGCGATACAGTCGTTTCGACCTTGGGCCTGGAAGTCTTGCGAACATCGGGTTGAAGGTGTGGAGTCCATTGTAGTGGACGATCAGGGGCAGGAGCATCGAATTCTGAGTCGATACCTTATTGGTGCTGATGGTGCGGGAAGCCCTGTTCGTGCTTCGCAGGGCATCGAAATGAAAGGTATGGGAATTGTTCACGACTTTGTCATGATTCATTTTAAAGCGGACTTAAGCAAGGTCGTCAAGGACAGCCCCGCGATCTTGTACTGGGTCATGAGACAGGAGTGCAGCGGCACCTTTATCGCCTACGATATCAAGGGAAATTGGGTTTTTATGTATCCCTACGATGAGGCTGATACAGATATATCGACTTTCACCGAAGATTACTGCAGCAAACTTGTACGTCAGGCAATCGGCGGCGTTGACATCAATTTAGAGATTATCTCCATCGGAAGCTGGGGACTTGGTTCACAGGTGGCGGAATCTTTTCGCGCGCTGAATGTTTTCCTGGTCGGTGATTCAGCGCACCGCTTTCCGCCTAGCGGAGGTCTTGGCCTAAACACTGGTGTAGGTGATGCGCACAATCTTGCGTGGAAAATCGCCGGGGTACTTCAAGGTTGGGCGTGGCCAGGATTATTGGATAGCTATCAGCCGGAGCGTGAACATGTCGCTCAACTCAATGCGGACTTCAGTACGGAAAATGCTGGGAAGATGTTTTACGTCATGCTTGCTATCGGTACTATTATGCCCGACAAGATGCAGCCCTCCTTCGAAATGCTGCAGGCCGATTCTTCACGATGGGCAGAGATACAGCAAGCTATAGAAAATCAGCGGGATCATTTTGACGGCTTAGCATTGCAAATTGGGCAGCATTACGGCCGCAAAAACGTCCCTGACTTGAGGGCGAATCACATGCAGTTTACTGATGTAGGTGCTCGGTTCCCACACACCTGGTTATCCATTAACGACCAGCGAGCTTCATCCCTAGATTTATTGTCGGCAACGCGATTTACCCTGATCGTACGCGAAGGTGTTTTGCTTGCCGATATCAATAGCGAAGTGCCATACCAGATTAAAGTTGAAAACATGGATTTTAGTCTGAGCGACGATAGTCTTGCAACGATTGGTCTGGACGTTGCAAGTCTTATTATTGTGAGGCCCGATGGCCATATCGCTGAACGCATGCTCGACGGTTTAGTTAGCGCGACTGTTGTAAAAGATGCTTTGAGTGAAGCTGTAGCCAGGTTTGTTGAGTTCGACTAACGGGTGAACGTCCCTGGTGTTAATGGAGGAGTTATGCGATTTAAAATTTTATTGTGGCTGCTCGGTTTTGTTATGGAGCGAGCCAGCAAGAATAACCCCAGATTTCAACGGAAAATCAAAGCTCAAAATTTTACCCTGGAGATTGGTTGTGCCGATGGATATGCACGGCATTTTATCATCCAAGATCAAAAGGTGATGAGTTATCCGGGTAAGGCCAGTGAACCTATTTATCTCGGTCCGGGCCATGAGCCAGCAATCACGATTACCTTCGACAGTGCAGCAACGGGGTTCAAAACCCTCTCAGCGAAGGACAAGCAGCTGGCTATGATAAGTGGTCTTCAGGACAAGCGTATCAAGTTAGATGGAAATCCTTTGTATCTAATGTGGTTCCAAAGCCTCGCGAAATTACTTGAACAATAAAAACTAACTGCATTAAGGCAATAATTATGGATTTGGGTATTAGTGGAAAAATTGCATTGGTATGTGGCGCTAGCAAAGGTCTGGGAAAGGCTTGCGCGTTGTCACTGAGCAGGGAAGGTGTTCATGTCTTTATCAACGGGCGAACGCTGGAAACGCTTGACGCAACAGCCGAAGAGCTTCGAGAGGAAGGCGGCGTGGTAAGCATAATACAGGCAGACGTGTCGACAAAAGCGGGGCGTATAACGCTGATCGATGCCTGTCCCAATCCGGATATTCTTATTAATAACAACGCCGGACCGAGCCCCGTAGGTTTCGCTCAAAGTAAGCCGGAAGATTGGGACGCTGCCATCGCTGCGAATATGATGGCGCCAATCTTTATGATCCAAGCGGTGTTGCCGGGAATGCGCGATCGCAAGTTTGGTCGCATTATCAATATTACTTCGGCAATGGTGAAGTCGCCTTCACCCATCATGTGCATATCAAGCGCCGCGCGCGCAGGAGTAACAGCGCTCTCTAAGGCTGTCTCGAAAGAGGCGGTGATGGATAACGTTACCATTAATAACATGCTGCCAGAGATGTTTGATACCGGTCGCCAACATGATAACGCGAAACTCATTATGCAACTCGCAGACGTTAGCTACGAAGAGGCGCGGGAGAAGCTGGTATCGCGCGTTACCGCGGGTCGCTTCGGTCAGCCTAAAGAGTTTGGCGATACCTGTGCGTTTCTTTGCAGTCAGCAAGCCAGCTATATGTCTGGACAGAATGTTCAGCTAGATGGCGGCTCCTATGATGGTCTTATTTAGGCTGTATTTGGGGCTATATCCCCATAGAGGAGTAAAAATAAAATTGTTTAAAATTCAGGTGTCGGTGCTCGTATCATCTGTACTTTTGTCTTCACAGCTTTTCGCGGGTACGCGTTTTTCAGGCAAGACTTCAAGCTACAAGTCAGCAAAAGTGAATGCCATCAGAACGAGAACACTGATCGAAAACTGTGATGTAGCTGTCGTATGTTTTGGCGATAAGTTTAAGCAGTGGAACGCTGCCTTCGATACTGCAGCCATGGCCTGGGCAAAAACACCAGTACAAGTGATCGAATTGCTTCAGTATGTGACAACCAAGAAGTAACAGCTGTGCTCGATCTAGTCAGAGCCAGATTTAGGTTCAGAGTCTGCGAGGCTTGCGCCAATCGCGCGAAACAAAGCAATGGTTTCAAATTCTCGATAGCCGGCTTCGTCTTCAGTTTTCGCGTAGTCACTAAAAGCCGAGAGTTTGACGATGACGAGATCCCGAGTTGGGTTCACATAAACAAACTGATTGTAGACACCGATCGCCGAGTATTCTTCCTCATTGCCATCCATCAGCCACCACTGATAGCCATAACCCATTTGACTGTCAGAAGCTGAATTTTTACCCGGTAACAAATGCGGCTTGTCGGTGTGAGTGGAAGCATAAATCCAATTCGAGTTTATGATCTGAGTACCCTGCCAATCACCATTGCGACGAAACAATTCCCCAATTTTGGCATAGTCTCTGGCGGTTGCATTCAAACCACCAAACGCCATTTCCACTTGATGATTGTCCACTATCCAGTAAGCATCGGATTCTGCACCCAGCGGTTCCCAGAGCTTCTCTTGCATATAGTCAGTCACGCTTCGCCCAGTTGCTCGGGCTAACAACATCGCAAGTGCCTGAGTATCAGCAGAGGTGTATTGATTGAAGGTGCCCGGTGGTCGCTCTGGTTTAAGGCTTGCGGTGAATTCATCAAGTGAGCCGCCCAAGCCCATGATACGCCCCATTTTCATGATGTCCGACTCAGGGTCAGCGTAGTCCTCATTCCATGCCGCGCCAGACGACATCTCAAGTACATCAACAATTGCGACGCCGTCATAGGCAGAACCTTTGAGTTCGGGTACATATTGCGTGATAGGCACATCCACGCTCTCAATGTGGCCTTCCTGCAAAGCAATACCCACCAGGGTCGAGACGAAGGTCTTTGACACACTCATAGACCACCAGTTCACATCACGGCCACCGCTCAGATAGTATTCTTCAAACTTAACTTCACCTCCTTCCAGAACCAACAACGCACTGGTGTCGGTTAACGTCAAAAAATCGTTAACCGAATGTAACTCGCCATTGAAGTCATAATCTTGTGGGAGAGAGACCGATACGCCTTGGGGGAAATCATAGGGCTTAGATGCCGCTGTGAGCACTGTCGTAGGAAATAAATCTCGAGTTCGCGCAAAGTTCTCATACTGTTCAGCGCCTGAAAATAGCGTCGTGACCAGCTCAATACGCTCCAGGTTTGGTTTATAGACAACCATAAGAACGCCTGAACCAATCAGGACTAAGGCGACGATGCCGATTAAAGTTTTCTTCACTGTAGCTCCAAAAAGATACGATTACTGCAAGTGTAACAACATCCCATGTTGCATCGGTAACCGACAAGTTCTCCACAAAGACACCTTGACAATGTTGTGGCCAAAAAAAAGAAGAGCCAATGCTCTCCTTCTTATTTGTTACTCAATCGGATGCCGAATCACCTAAAGGCTTAGATGACTCCTAGCTACTTAACTAAGATAGGCTCACGACTTTGGCAGGATGACCGTGTCGATCACATGTATCACGCCGTTACTCGCGGCTACGTCTGTGATGACAACTTGCGCGCTATCGATAAAGACCTTGCCATCTCGAACTTCAATCATGACGTTCTGACCCTGAACCGTTGTTGCTTCAGACAGCGTTACCACGTCAGCAGCCATGACCTTTCCGGCAACCACGTGATAAGTTAACACATTTGCGAGTGCCGCTTTGTCGGCCAGTAGCGCATTTAGGGTCGCCGCTGGCACCTTGGCGAATGCCGCGTCAGTAGGAGCAAAAACAGTAAACGGACCCTCACTTTTAAGCGTATCAACTAGCCCGGCAGCCTTGACCGCAGTCACTAGAGTGGTAAAGCTGCCATTAGCAATCGCCACATCTACAATATCACTAGACTTTGCCATGCTATGCTTCATGCCGCCATGATGATCGGCCGTTGCGAACAACGAAAACGTTAAGGCACTTACCATTAACAAAAATTTCATATCAGTTTTCCTTTGGATTCAATTGCGGATTTCAAAGTAGTTACGGCAGTTTTGATCGTTCAGATCATAAAAACGATGATGCCCAGATCTATTGATTATTCGGGCTTGCGGATACCGTATGAGGAAGGAATGGATCGATGTGCAACGCGGACTGCGCTTTGCCACCGACTAAGGCAAAATATGCGCGCTATCTATCACACTTGGCTATCTCGTATATCTAATGGAGGGACGCGCCTTGCTGCTTGAGTTTAAGTCACCTTATGATGATGGAACTATTCACGTTATTCTAAGCCCAACGGAATTCATTGGCAGGTTGGTGTCACTAGTGCCTATGCCGAAAGGATATGGCATGTCTTGGGCGCAGCGGTTGAAACGGGTTTTAACGGGGCGGCATTCGATACCGTTCCAGATATTGAGGGTTTTCAGTCTGATTCAGCATGAAATTCGGGCATTGCGGGAAAGAAAATCTGCTAATTCGTATTCAACAAACGTGCTAGACAGCTTCTGACACATTGACCATTAGAAAAAGGTGGTTAATTCTACTTATACTTGTGCCGGCAATTTTGAGTACGAAGGTAGGGCAGGTATTGGTGATGCGTTAACTGTCTGGATTGAAGCCGATCTCTCGCAGTACACCGCGCATCGTTCAGGGGCGCTCTTTTTTACTGCCACGCCCGGCAGTAAGGATCTGGTTGGCGTGTGGACCTGTGTTGAACCCTGGAATGAATGGAGCACAATCTTCCTGCGTCCGGGGCTTGCGCCGAATGATCTTGAAGAATCCAGCGTGATCGAGAGCATCCGTCTTGCTATTGGTGATGGTGCCGTTGATTTCAGGATAAAGAAAATCAGTCCGTGGCAGTTCAATCACGTGGTGGCCTCGAACTACCGATGCGGCGCACCGCTATCCGCCTGCAAACCGGCTGGGCAGCAATACTTCCATTTAGGATGCCTATAACCTTGCATGGAAATTGGCGATGGTATTACACGGTCAAGCAGGTGACGCGTTGCTTGAAACCTACAATGCGGAACGGCAGCCCGTTGGTCGACAGATTGTCGATCGGGCGAACAAGAGTGTTACAGATATGCTGGGTTGGTTTGCTGCTGTTGGGGAGTTAAGACGGGTAATGCTCGATGCAGCTGCTCAGGTGTGGGCAAAAACTGGTGTACCGATCACTTCGGTGAGGGTTTCATTGGGGCTCGACGTTAATGATGTATATGGTCATTGGATGAGCAGGCCCGCTGAATACGTTAGGCGATGTAAAGACAACGATACTGGGGCGCGCCTGATGAGAATCGGTTTGATATCCATGGTTCGAGTTTCTTGCTAAATAGGTTGTGCATCAATTTCGTCGCACTGCTTGTGGGGGCCAATGAAACGAACAAATGAAATGAACATAGACACACTTTGTGTTCATAATTGATCCACATCACCAACCTGTACTGATTACCTGCAGTTTCTTTTGGCTGATTTCACCCTTGGATTTCCTAAGCAAACTTGCCGCGCTGGTACCAAGACAGACCCCGCCACAATCTCGTTCGGTATCATGGTGTGCTCGCGCCTAATTCGAAGATGAGGCAGCGCATTATCTAACAATACGCTACTGAGAAATTAACTGGCCGACATTAGTAGAATCGGCGTATGAGCACTTACTATCGCGTCAATCTAAGTCGTCGCCGGATGCGGACCAATCATAGAGGATCTACTTGCTGAGCGGGCAGTTGACCAGGATTTCGCGCTGAGCATTATAGTAATCTTAGGATCACTGCGTTCAACGAATGGAACAGGGCAGTGGTTTGAGGTTAGAGGCCGGATATCATTGGTTGGAGGAGTTAACTTGTCAGCACCCGCGCCAGTTATTATCTTCACCCTGACAAATCGAGTATCTGGAAGCCCGTTATTTTGAAGCTTCAGCACGGACCCGCTCGACCATCGCCTTGAGGCCGTTGCCACGGGCGCCGCTCAGGTGGCGCATCAGGTCAAGCTCATCGAAATAACCTTCGATATCAAAATTGCGGATCTCGTCCGCGGGCTTGCCGTTGTAGGCGGCAAGAATGACGGCGAGCAAGCCTTTTACGATGAACGCATCACTGTCGACATCGAACCAGAAAGCATCACCGTCGCGGTGGGTGTCGATCCAGACTTGGCTTTGGCAGCCGCGGACCAGGTGGTTATCGGTCTTGCTGGCATCATCCATGGGCGGCAATTCCTTGCCAAGATCAATGATGTACTTATAGCGATCTTCCCAGCTGTCGAAGAACCCAAATGTGTCGACAATATCGTCGGCTGTTACGTTGGTGCCAAAGTGAGAATTCACGACAGGCACTAAAAAAACATGCCGGTTTCGAGTTGTGCGTCTTCCGACATCATCTCTCGACTCCAGGGTGGATCAAAAACCAGTTCGACCTCCACAGTCTCGACGTTCGGTACTTGCAGGACACGCTGCT
>JBLHQQ010000107.1:0-8318 GCA_047625245.1 Candidatus Azotimanducaceae bacterium | reverse complement strand
AAAGTCCTCAACGTTCGGACCGATCACGGCAATTTTTTTCTGTTGGCTAATATCGAGGGGCAATATGCCGTCGTTTTTACACAGCACCATCCCTTCGACAGCCGCTTGATAGGCGAGTTTGCGATGGTCAGGCTTGTCGAGGGCCAGTTCTGCCGTTACTTTGACGTCATCAAGCAGACCGGTACGGGACATACAAAGCAATAGACGCTCAATCTTATCGTCGAGAACAGATTCAGCAACCTCACCTTCGACAACTGCTTTTTCTAAGTGTTTACCCCAGGCAATGGCTGGACCAGGCATTTCTAAATCAAGCCCACCAAGGGCGTTAGGTACAGTTTCTTTCGCTGCATACCAATCAGAAATCACCAGACCATCGTAACCCCACTCACCCTTCAAGACCTGATTCATCAGAAAGTCGTGGGAGCAGGCATAGACACCGTTGATACGATTGTAAGAGCCCATAATCGTCCAGGGGTTACTGCGCTTTATGGCGATCTCAAACGGGCGCAGATAGATCTCTCGTAAGGTTCGTTCATCTACTTCCACGGAAATAGTCTGTCGCTCAAACTCTGAGTCGTTACAAACAAAATGTTTTACACATGCGCCAATCCCTGCCGCCTGAATACCATCTGTAAATGCACTGGCGAGCATGCCGGACAAATAAGGATCCTCGGAATAACACTCGAAGTTTCGTCCACTAAGGGGGGTACGATGGATATTGATCGTTGGTCCTAGCACCACTTGAACACCTTTGCTTTTGGCCTCATCGGCGATGGCATCACCGACCTGCTCGACCAGTGCTGTATTCCAGGTGGACGCCATACAGATACCAACGGGAAAGGAAGCTGCGGCAACACCACCATCACCGCGAACACCATTAGGACCATCACTGACTTTCATTTCGGGAACACCGGCACCAGGAATCGGCACGGTACGCCAAGCGCTAGCGCCGGAAACGAGTTGAACCTTCTCTTTGAGGCTGAGTTTTTGAATGATGTTCTCAAATGACAAGGCGTTCTCCTTATTTTAAAATCTCATTAATCCGCTACTTTCAGCCAGTCTTAGTATTCGGTATCGACTTTCTTACGCTCCGGTATCGGCACAACTTCAACAAAACACTCCCGAGGCCACTCGTTTCCTGAAATGTCTCTCGAACTTGTAGTATAAACCCTGCCGCAAGAGTCGAGGAAAGATTTTCCGATACCGACCCAACAAGCAACCATAAAAAGAACACCCGACACTTATCAGCGTTTCCAGACCTAGCGCACAATCAGTTGTTGCGGTACTGGCTAAGAATTTGCAGCCAACACAACGACGCCTGTGATAACTTTGGAGCCAGTTAACTAAGGTCAAACCAATGATGACAACAGACAAGCAAAGCGCACTAATCACAGGAGCGGGCAGCGGTATGGGCCAGCTGGCAGCCCGCAACCTTGCATCGGCGGGGTATCAAGTCGCTGCTCTGGATGTAAATGAAAAAGGGCTACTCGAAACAGCTGAAGGTCATCAAAATATTCGAACGTTTCATACTGATGTCACAGACTTTGCCGCAGTTGCAGAAGCTGTCAATGAGACTGAAACCAAACTCGGCCCTATCACCCGGGTCATGAATGCCGCTGCGATTATGCCCCTCGGCAAAATTCAGGATCAAGATCCAGAGGTTTTTCATCGAGTCATGGCGATTAACTACAACGGAGTCGTCAATGCGACCAAAGCTGTGTTGCCAGGCATGTTAGAACGTAACGAAGGTGAGATCGTCAATTTTGCTTCGATCGCCGGCTGGTTGCCGACTATTTATATGGCAGCCTACGATGCCAGCAAGTTTGCAGTCGTCGCCTTTACAGAAGTGCTCTACCACGAAAATAAGGCCAACAACCTTAAGATCGCTTGTGTGTGCCCTCCTCCAGTCAAGACCCCACTGCTACAACAGGCGAGAGATACCGTGTGGCCAAAGGTGTTTGACTCTGGAGAAGCCATCGAACCAGCCGATGTTCTTCGTGCCATCGATGAAGCGTTAAAAACTAATGAGTTATTCGTTTTTCCCGGCAAGAGCACGAAAATGATCTGGCGAATGAGACGCTGGTTTCCAGGCCTACTTTGGAAGAACGTTCACAAAACTGAAGGGATCTAATTCGAGTGGATACTGCTGGGCAGTGAATACCCTGCTGAGACCAGCAGGGCTATGGATTCCAATCTATTACCAGGCGTGAAGCTTAACCATCAAATCCTCATAACCTTTCACAAATGGTGATTGAGTACGGTTAGGTTCTTCAAGCACTTCTACATATTTGAAGCGCTTCATGATTTCTTCCCAGACCACACGAAGTTGCATTTCCGCCAAACGATTACCCATACACCGGTGGACGCCAAAACCAAACGACGTATGGTGGCGCGCTTGGGCACGATCAATCAGAAAATCATTGGGGCGATCAATCACGTCTTCATCTCGATTTGCCGAGATGTACCACATAATGACCTTGTCACCCTTCTTGATGTGCTTGCCTTTCAACACATAATCCTCGGTCGCAGTGCGACGCATATGTGCCAAAGGCGTTTGGTAACGGATGATTTCCGACACCATGTTAGGGATTAGCTCAAGATTGTCGCGTAGCTTCTCGTATTGATCGGGGTTCTGATTAAGATGGTAAACACCGCCGGAAATCGAATTTCGAGTTGTGTCATTGCCACCGACAATCAAAAGAATCAAGTTACCCAAATATTCCATGGGGTCCATGTTCTGAGTGTCCTTACCGTGCGCCATCATCGAGATCAAATCATTGCCCGGTTCTTTATTGATCCGTTCATTCCAAAGACCTGTAAACACATCCAAGCACTCCATCAGCCCGCGGCGACGTTCTTCCTCTGGCGTGGTTCCCCCATTAGCATCTGATGAAGTCGCAACATCAGACCAGTAGGTCAGCTTCCGTCGATCCTCAAACGGAAAATCAAATAGGGTTGCCAACATTTGAGTGGTGAGTTCGATAGACACACGATCTACCCAGTTAAAGGCTTCACCGATGGGTAGTTCATCCAGGATTTTCGAAGCACGTTCACGGATAACAGGTTCTAGTAAAGATAGATTGCGAGGTGCGACTACGCCGGTGACTGTTTTACGCTGCAAGTCATGTTTGGGCGGGTCCATTTGAATAAAGCTCGATGTTTTAAAGTCAGACATCCGCTCAAAAATAGTAATGCCGCCAACTTCACTCGAAAATACCTGATGATTCTTTTCGACTTCCATAATGTCGTCGAACTTGGTGATCGACCAATAAGGTCCAAACAAACTGTTTTTACAGTAGTGCACAGGATCTTCTTTGCGCAACCGCTCGAAATAAGGCCAAATGCCATCGGCTTTAAACAACATTGGGTCGCTGACATCAATGTCTTCTAGAGGGATGCTATAGGGGTCTGGAAATTCCGATTTACTAATTGCTTCGCTCACAAGTAATACCTCCTATGCGCAGGGTCGCGTTTTTTTTTATATTTAGACTGATAGTTTTACCGGATTTAGCAGTTCTCCACAACTTTCCCGAGAATCTGCTCTGGAGCCGTTTTTTCGGTAAAGTGCAGGAATCAGCTATCAAATAGAAGGATCAAGCCAATGAAAATCATTCCAGGCCAGGCTGCACTCGTTACCGGCGCATCCCGCGGTCTAGGGGTCTATATAGCAAAAACCTTTGCCCGCTATGGGGTGAACCTGATGATTTCAGCTCGAAGCGAGCCAGAACTTAAAGCACTCCAAGAGCAATTACAGCAAATTGGTGTGAGGGCAGAAATCTTTGTCGCAGACGTATCTTCCCCTACTGACCTGCAGAACCTTTACACAGCAACGATGGAAGCATTCGGTCAGGTCGACTTTTTGATCAATAATGCGGGTGTTGAGACCTGGGGCAAATATAAGGATTTGGGGGCTGAGGAGATCACCAAAGTGATCGACGTTAACCTTACTGCGCCGATGCTCCTTTCACACCTTGCTTTAGCTGACATGTACCGGCGAGACAAAGGTCATATCGTCAACATCGCCTCTGCCGCTGGATTTTTCCCACCTCCCTATTCGGAACCCTACGCGACAACAAAAGCCGGATTAATTGGTTTTACGCAATCCGTTCGCTTAAGCGCTCAGGTTGATGGTAGCAATGTCAGTGCCAGCTGCATTGCTCCTGGCTATATGGATGGCGCGGGTATGTACGAAGAGATGAAACAGGTGGGAGATGAAGTATCCTGGATAATCGGTAGTTTACCTGCTCAAACGTTGGCAGACGCCATCATCAAAGCCATAGAAAAAGACACACCGGTCAAAATATTAATGCCCTGGTCGCCGAGACTGCTTAAGGTTGTACAGATTATCGCACCACGACTGTTCGAAAAGGTCTGCCACAAATTGGGCATATTCAACCCCATCATTCAATCCGCAGAGGTTCGTACTTCTAACCGTTAGCCGCTAAGGGCCAGCGGCTAACGGTCTGCGACTAAGAATTAGCGATTTTCCAGGAGCGCCCATACCAAACATCATGTTGGAGCGCTTCCAACTCCTCGGCAGTCGGCAATACCATTGGATCAAGAGATCCATCCACTAACTCGTGTGAGCTTCCCACGCAGAGATCCAAGGCCTTTCGAGATTCGTTGTTAGAGTAATGCCCGCAGTGGATCATCTGGGCGTTAAAAATCATGACATCTCCTGGTTCCAGATCCACAAGCACTGAACCTGGCAGGTCTTCACTATTTCGATGGCCATCCTGCTCGAGTCGAACCTGACGCTCGAGCTCTGTATCCCAACGATCGTGAGTACCGGGAATCACGCGCACTCCCATTTCTTTAACGAGAGGTATTCTCACATGTAAATTCAACATTTCCTGCTGCTTTAACTTTTGCGTCTCATCTGCAATCGGGCTGAACTGCAGGTCTCGATGCCAGTAGGGACTTTGCTCTGGGTTAAAGGGGTTGAAGAACAACTGGGTATTGTGAAAATGAATTTCTGTTTGAAACAACTCATCTAACAACTCAACCAGTTTTACCGGCGCAATCGCCCTAAAAAACTTGAGTCGGTTTTCTGGTTGGTCCGTAAAATACTCGGCGTGAGTGAGAGAATGCATGTTGACCAGACGGTCCTCCCGGAAAGCGTCTTCATTTTTCTGTAACCAACGTTGATGGATATCGTCAACTAGTTCACTGAGTCGGAGCACTTCCTTTGTCGACAGAAAGTCACGCAGAACAAGGTAGCCATTTTCGTCATAATCACGTTGTAGGGGCATTGATCATCAGTAGAAAAATTTGGCGCTATTTTCCACCTTAGTGGTGAGGAACTTCAACCCCACCGACAAACTTATTCATGGTTGAGCGAATAAAATCGTCCATGTCATCGTAGCCATGGTTTTTGGGTTTAATTCTGCCACCAAGCAAAAGATGGGCAAGGCCATGGACGACGCCCCAAGAAATCGCTCGACTCAACTCATCGTCTTCAAAATAGGCAATAGGAAACTGCGCCAGCCCACGATCCAGTAACATATATCCCTCACTAAACGCCGGATCATCCTGAAAGTCACTGAATAGCTCCTGCATATCACCGTCAAACATCAACCGGAACAAGCCAGGATTATCCAGGGCAAAGTGAATATAGCCACGCCCAAGCCCTGCAATGTAGGCCGGACCCGTGGAGTTTCCAGCTTCTACTCTCATTCGTTCAGTAAAACGTTCATAGCCTGTAGCGCAGACCGCAACCAGCAATGCCTGCTTGTCCTTGAAATGGCTATAGGGAGCCGCCTGGGAAACCCCTACCCCACGCGCTGTCTTGCGTAGACTAAGACCCGTCAGGCCTTCTGTTTCAAGCAAGTGGATGGCTTCCTGGACCAGCGCCTCTCGAAGGTTCCCATGGTGATATTGCTGCTTCATGCATAACCAAACAAATTCAACTCACACGAGTATAACTTGACATCGTTAAGATAGCCCTCTACCTTTCAATCTTAACATCGTTAAGTTAACACTTGGATCACTAACAAGAAGCAACCCAATGACGGAAATTATTGAGCAACGCATGACCGCAGTTACCGATGAGCCTTTTGTGGTTTTTTTGATCGGCATGCGCGTCAATAAACCCCTCAAGGTTCATCGCTGGCTTCCAGTTGCGATGGCAATGGGTCGCATGATCAGAGAACTCAATCAAACGGCAAACTCAGATCTCTTGAATGTTGAATCCTGGGGAGGTCGAACCAGCATCATGGTGCAATATTGGCGGTCTTTTGAAGCACTGGAACGCTACGCTAAGAGCGCGGATATGGAACACCGTCCCGCCTGGGCGGCATTCAACCGAAAGGTGAATAGCAATGGTGATGTCGGCATCTGGCACGAAACCTACACGGTTGCCCCCGGCCAATTCGAGGTGGTGTACAACAACATGCCATTATTTGGATTGGCCAAAGCGACATCAAGTATGCCAGCTGAGGGCAAGATGAACGATGCTGCAAGCCGTCTGACGGACTAGGTCATCTTCCTGGCACGAAGCTCCACAACATTTCCATCGGGGTCTTCGAGATAAACGGATTGGCCCCGCCCTTCTGAACCGTACCTTGAGGCAAAATCTCCCACCAGAACGCCATGAACCTCAAGATGAGCTCGTATTTCTTCCTCACCAGCAGGCTCCAGTAGCAGGCAAAAATGGTCTAGGTTATTGCCTGTCTTGGCCGGTGCAGGACCGCCTATCTCACCTAATTGACTGTCGACCGCCACAATATCAATCAGCGCGCTTCCGGCTCTGAGTTGCGTCAACCCCAACTCTGGCGAAGTTTCCCGTTCAATTTCACAGCCAAGTACCTCGACATAAAACTCCAGCAGTGAGGCTTTGTTTTCTGTCCTGAGCACCAGGTGATCGATACCCGCGACCTTAAACATCGGCGAGCACCAAACGTGTTGCGATCGGCACGGCTGAGTTAAGAAGCGCTTGCCTTGCAATAAAACGCTTCGTTGCCTCGGGATCCGGCGCTCGGCTATCCTGCCAAACACTTAGATCGCGATACCAGGTAACCAGCAGCATTTCGCAGGCGACCTGTGCAACTTTCATGGCGGGCGATACGGTAAAAAGCCCCTGAACTTCTGTGTCGAAACCATCTTCAAATGTTTCCCAAGCCTGACCTGAAAGCTTAACCACCTGATCGACATGCTGGCTCGCAACCTCAAACCAGCGAAATACATATGTTCCAGGTTTTTGGCGCGGCTCATGAACCTGAGGTCGAACGGTCGGCTGCAGAGTTGACTGAGAGATCAACTTGATTGCCTCTGCATGGAGGGGGCAGACCGTTTCTTTTGACAGAACCACCCAGTAAAGCTCATTGGTTCCCAGCCCAAACAAGGCTGGAAAAACCCCCCAGGAATTCGGCAGGTTTAGTCTCCGAATCTGTTCGAGCAAATGAATACTGTTGCTATTGCGGTCATCTTTTAGGTGAAACAATTGATAGTCCATAACCTCGACCTTCCAGAATCAGAGGTTTGCAGTCAAGTTTTTCTGTTCCGATTGTTTTAATCTGTTCACTCTAAAGCCGCAAAGATAGTCGGAGACGCTAATGACGAGCATGTTTGAAGCAATACAAAAACTTTGTTTATCTTTTGCCGAGACCAGCCAGTAATCGTCCCACGGGTTTCCCAATTTTAATGTTCGAGATAGGCAGTGTGCGACCTACTCCATCAAACACCACGGTGACGGCAAGGTAGCCCTGCTACTGAACGCCTCCCATGAGACCCAATCTATGTTGATAGAATCTGCCCCCACCATTTTTTTTAAGCCGCCTTACATAGGCCTAAAAGGCTGGATTGGCGTCGAACTGAATAAAGACTTGAAATGGATTCGAGTACAAGATCTGACCCACCAAGCCTACCAGCGCACAGCGCCAAACATTCTGGCCCGCACCAGCACCATACCAAACAGCCCCGAGTCCACTGTTTAGCATTGCCCGAAAGTATCGAACACCAACAGTTTGGTAAAACTGCCTTTCGAGAGAGAAAGAAAGCCTATTGTTTGCTCGGCCGTGACAAAGAAAATCCATACCTACAGTTTTGGGTCGGCCGAGATGCTCAGGGAGGTTTTACTGATAGGCGATTTAGTATTCCGCATTATGTCGGCCATAACGGATGGCTCAACCTCAATCTCAATCTCAATCTCAGCGACCGCCAGGATTGCACAGAAATCGAATCCATGGTTAAAACCAGCTATCGACACTTCGCTTTAAAAAGAATGCTGAAGGCTTTGGACCAATGACAACAAAAGCGCCCGGACACGAAGGGGGGGACATGGCCGGGCGCTGTTTCATGAATCAGAAGATTCAACTAAT
>JBLHQQ010000106.1:0-8474 GCA_047625245.1 Candidatus Azotimanducaceae bacterium | reverse complement strand
TTTATCACCCGTGACAATTTTGAAGGTCTGGAAATTCGTGGTTCACACCAGAATATTCAGGATTCCGAGGGCGACAATAGCATCGGCTTTATCTTTGGTCACCGCACCGACAACGTTCATTTTGCTGTCTCAGCAGAATATGATGAACGTGGAGAGTTGAATATTAAGGAACTAAGCTAGGCTTTGCAGCCATTCGCTGACAACCCCCAGGGCGGTTGGTCCGGTATTGGTAACCCGGGTCGGATCCTGCCTGCATCTGCCGGCGGAACTATCCTCGGGGCTGGCGGAGCTGATCCCCAGTGTACGTTGCTTGGTGGCCAGGTCGATGGGACTTCTTGTCGCTTCCAATTCACCTTCTTCGACAATCTGATCGAAGAACAGGAAACCACCAAAGTTTTCGGTGAGCTGAATATCGACATTAATGACAACGTTGCTTTCCATCTTGAAGCGCTTTATGTCGATATGGACATGCCTTCGTGGAAAACATCTCCGTCGTACCCACCACAGTCACTGTTTGGTCCTGACCGCATCGTTGCGGCAAGCCATCCTGGGCTGATAGATTTTAAAGCACAGAACCCAACCTTCTTCTCTGATGTCGGCCCCTTTACTGCGGCGTCACAGGGTGCTTACACCTTGACTCGTATGATTGGTGTTACCGGTCGTCCAGGTGGACAACCAGAAACTGGTTCTAGAGCTACCGAAACCCAACGGATTTCCGGTGGCTTCGAAGGTTCCTTCTCAAACGGTATTGGTTTCGACGTCAGCTTGAGCTGGTCTGATCGTGAGCGTACTATAGAAGGTAGTGATACTTTTATTGAGCGTCTTGCCCTCTCACTTGACGGCTTCGGTGGTCCTAGCTGTAATACTGCAGCAGCTTTTGCTGCTGGCACTCCTGGTGTTGGTGGTTGTGAGTACTACAACCCTTTCTCCAATGCCATCCAGCGTTCAGCAGTAACGGGTGCAGTAAACCCACAGTTTAACCCTGCTGTCGCAAACTCTGATTCGTTGATTGCTTGGATGACCGGTCAAACGGCTTCCAAGTCAGTGAACGAGTTGTTGGTATTTGAAGCAATCTTTAATGGAGAAAGTAACTGGGAGCTTGAAGGCGGAAACGTTGGTTGGGCAGCGGGCATACAAACTCGTTCAGAAGAGTTTGATTTTACTCTGGCCGATATCGGCAATCGAGCAATCAATCCTTGCCCATTTGTTGACCCTACTTCTGTTGCACTTGGTCACACAACTACTCTGAACTGTGATGCCAGCGGTGCTGGTTTGCTGGCTTTCCTGGCGGCTTCTGACGAAGAAAGCACAAGCCGTGATATCTACGCTGCATTTGCTGAATTCGCACTGCCTGTTAGCGATACCATCGACATTCAGTTGGCCTTCCGTTACGAAGACTATGGCGAAGATGATGGCGGCGATACTTTTGATCCAAAGATCGCGGTTAGCTGGGCAGCTACTGACCTAATTAAGGTTCGTGGTTCTGCTTCTACAACGTTCCGTGGACCTCCCGGAAGCTTCCTCGGTGGCACCGGTACATCCCTTCAATTCTTGGCACCTGCCAATGCATTCAAAGCGGTAGATACAACTGGTAACCCATCTCTCGAAGCTGAGACTGCTGTTGCACTGAACTTCGGTGTAATATTTACAGGTGACAACTTCTACGGTTCATTGGACTACTGGTCCTTTGACTTTGAAGATCCCTTCCAGACTGAAAGCGCTAGCCAGTTGATCAGTGCTTATTCAGCTTTTGATTGCGCCGACGGCGGAGCCGGTGTTGGTACTACACCGTGTAATGATTTACGTCCACGTTTTACGCCTCTGGGTACTGCGCCAGCAGGCATTCAGCGAATCGGACGTAACATCGTCAACGGAGCTAACCAGAAAACCAGTGGTTTAGACTTTAACGCTCGCTACACCTTCGACGATGTTGCCGGTGGCGAGCTGACAGTTGGTGCTGAAGGTACTTATGTACTTGAGTTTGATTCCGAAGACTTCACGTCTATCAACGGTACGCTTCTAGCGACTGGCGATGATTTCGTTGGTCAACTGAATGATACCAACCCCACACTGCCCAAGCCTGAGTTACAGTCTCAGCTGTTTGCCAAGTGGAGCAATGAACAGCATCGTGTGAACTACAACATGCGTTATGTCAGTGCTTATGATGATAAGGCGCCATCTATTCCCTCCTTGGATGAAGTAGATAGCCACATCACTCATGATGTTCACTACATCAACAATATGGTTGAAAACTGGACGTTCTCTCTATCTGTAGTCAACCTGTTGGATGAAGATCCACCCCAGGCATCTACAGACTTGAACTACGACGGTTACACTCACAACCCATTTGGTCGCATGATCAAGCTTGGCGTTGTGTTTACACCTGAGTTGTTCTAAGAGTGCTATAAGAAGAAAGCCAGCCCGGAAGGGTTGGCTTTTTTTTGTCTGGGTTTTAGGAGCAGATGTGGCCGAAGAGGAGTTTGAAAGATGGCCAAGAGATCTAGAGTTCTAGAACTGCCTTGGCAATAATATTGCGCTGAACCTCACTCGCTCCACCCGCAATGGTGTATCCCCGATGATGAAACATCTGGCTCACGACCATGTCTTCATAATCTTCGCCTATCGGTTCTTCATGCCGCAGCACCGAGTCCACCGGCACACCGTAATAACCAATCACGTCGTACATCAAACGATCCATTGACTGGACCAGCTGGCTACCACCTAGCTTCAACATGGAAGGCTCGGCACCCACAGCTTCACCCCGATCAAATTTGGACAGCAAGCGCCTAGCGGTCGCATCGAGGGCATCCAGTTGAATCTCAGCTAGATTGATCTTCTTCTCCAAACTCGCCTCCAAGACAATTCCTCTGGCAACCTCCGCCCGGGTGAGTTCAAAGATCTTACCGAGTAGACGCCTGTTTTCAGCAACTCGAGATACCAACAGTCGCTCGTTGCCGAGTAAATTCTTCGCAACAGTCCAGCCCTGATTCTCTTCACCAAGCCGATTGGCCTTCGGCACTCGTACACTATCAAAGAAGACTTGATTCCAGAGACGCCTGCCGTTGAATGCAATCAAGGGCTCAACTTTCAATCCAGGGTCATCCATATTAATCAGCAGAAAACTGATACCCGCCTGGGGTTTGGCTGTTGGGTTAGTGCGCACCAGGGCAAATATATGATCGGCGACCTCAGCAGCAGAGGTCCAAATTTTAGATCCGGTTACCAGGTAATCATCACCGTCAGAAACCGCCGCGGTCCTAAGACTTGCCAGGTCAGACCCGGCGCCTGTCTCGGAGTACCCCTGACACCAGGACATATTTGCATTCAGAATCTTCGGCAGGTACCTGGCCTTTTGGGCTTCGGTGCCATATTTGATGATAGCGGGCCCGACCATATTAAAGCCGAAACCCTGTAGATCCGGAGCATGGGCAGATCGCAATTCAATGTCGAATAAGTGACGGCGCACCATCGACCAACCCGTACCGCCAACTTCTATCGGCCAATTGGGTGCTGCCCAACCCCTGGCATTCAGGATCTTGGTCCAGTCGTCCTGATCAGCTTTGCTAACTGGGTAGCCGAGTCGAACCTTTCGAGCGACTTTGGGGTCGAGGCTAGAATCAAGAAACTCCCTCACCTCATCAAGAAACTGTCTATCTTCAGCGGATGCTTGCCATTCCATACTCTTCTGCCTTCTATGGTCGCCTAACGATTCGTCTATTCTACCCTGCTGTCGGCCTCGGATTGAAATAGACGGCTCGCATCGGTACTATACTTATCGTCAGTTGATGTATCCGTCTGCCTCTTTCTACCCTCTTAAGGCAGACCAATTCGTGCATTGATAATTGCTCCAGTGAATCGTAAATGAAAGTATTGTTAAGACTGCTGCCCTATATCAAGGCAAACATGTGGGCATTCACGTTTGGTATGGTTGGTTTGCTTGTCGCGCGCGTGTTCGAAGCCCTGATTCCTATGTTCGTTAAACAGGGCATCGACCAGATCACTGCCGGACAAAAAAGCCTGGCGGCTGGCACCATCAACTTTGACTCAGCCCTTGACACCCTTGCCTATCCAGCTTTAGCCATCGTTGCCTGCGTCATCGCACAAATTATCGTGACGATTGTCAGTCGCATTCTGATTCGCCGCATCGGCATGTACGCCGCGTTCGATTTGCGCAACCGCGTTTACAGTCACCTGCAGAAACAAGGTCCCAACTTCTTCTCGAACCACAGCATCGGCGACCTCATGGCCCGAGCGATCAACGACATTTCTCTCGTCAGGCAGGTAATCGCCGGCACGACACGTATGACCAGCGTGTTGATCTTTACTGCGACGGTTGGGCTTATATTTATGTTTTCTCTCTCCTTTAAGCTCGCGCTAGCTGTGATTGTGCCGCTACCTATTATTGCTTTCGCCGCTTACTACTTTTCAAAGAGAATTTACGCTCAGTCCTATCGAGTCCAAGAGGGGTTTTCTGATCTGTCGACCTTCGTCCAAGAGAATTTAAATGGCATCAGAACCGTCCAGGCAATGGCCCAGGAAGATGAAGAAATCAATCGCTTTAAAAACGTCAATCAAGATTTTGCCGACAATAACCAAGTCTTGTTTGAAACTACCTCATTTTTGAGCGCCCTGATGCCAACAATGGCAGCCATGTCGACCATCATCATCATCGGTTACGGTGGCCACCTGGTGAACGAAGGGGACATCACCCTTGGTACCTTCGCTGCATTCTTCTCTTATCTTGCGCTACTGCTTTGGCCTGTGCGAGAAGCCGGTTCGCTGGTGACCCAGTGGCAAAGAGGCGCCTCGGGTACTGCTCGACTGTTTGAGGTGCTCGATCACGAACCGGAAATCGTCGACAAAAAGGACTTGGATTTTCCCGCACTGACGGGGCGCATTCGCGTTGAAGGGTTACAATATCAGTATGAAGACAAGGATTACTATGCTCTCGAAGATATCAACTTCGATATCGCGGCCGGAGAAACGATTGCGATAATCGGTAGAGTCGGCTCTGGCAAGTCAACTTTGTTGCGACTATTTGTCCGACTGCTAGAACCCACCAAAGGCAGCATACTACTGGATGACCACCCCATTTCGGAGTTTTCTCTAGCACGTCTCAGAGAGCAGGTTTGTTTGGTGCTACAGGATCCGTTTTTGTTCGCCGATAGCCTGGGTGATAATATAGCCTATGACAACCCTGACCGGGATAACAGCGACATCTGGCGATCAGCTGAGGCCGCTGCGCTTCGCGAAACCATTGAAAACTTTCCCGAGGGTTTAGAAACGATTCTCGGTGAACGAGGTGTGACCTTATCCGGAGGCCAAAAGCAACGGACCGCACTGGCCCGGGGCCTGATTCGAATGAGCCCATTGCTTATTCTCGACGACTGTTTTTCCGCAGTCGATACAGAAACTGAGGAACACATCCTCACCGGCCTGAAACGAGTTCGCAAAGACTTAACGACAATGCTGGTTTCTAACCGAGTTTCGACCGCACGACACGCAGACCGCATCATCGTTCTGGAAGAAGGCCGCATCATCGAGATGGGCACCCACCTGGAACTTCTTGCGAGCGGAGGGTTCTATGCGGAGTTAGAGCGCGCCCAAAGCCACAACAGTCGTCTGGTAGAAAACCTGGAGGTCACCGATGACGACTGAAGACCTCCGCAAAAAGCTCGACCATTCCATCTTTGATGCCGACATCCATGGCCAGAATATGAATCTGGTCTACCTCGGGCGAATCTTTGGTTGGGTCAGTAAGCACAAAAAAGTCGGCTTGATTAGCATCGCTTATATCGTCGTGGCCTCCTTCATAGCGGTCCTCTTACCGGTGATTATTGGTCGTGTCGTCATTGATGGCATCATCATGGGTAACGCCAAGCTTGTACTGCCTGACTTTGGCATGAACGCTTTGAACATCTGGATGAGCACAGCATTGGGGTTATCCCCGATAGTCTGCGCCTGCCTACTGTTCGCCCTGCTCACCATTATTTGCCACACCCTAAACCACCTCCACCGGGTCACCTACGCCAAGACAATGTTGAGCGCGCTGCGGGATATGCGACTCGACCTGTTCGCTCATATGGAACGACGACCATCCTCCTTTTATGACAAGGTTGCGGTGGGACGTGTAATGACCCGAATCACCAATGACGTCCAGGCCCTGTTCGAGATGTTGATGGGTTTAGGTATGTTAGTCGGCGAATTTGTACCCTTCTTTATTGCCCTGGGACTTATGCTTGCCATTAGTGTTGAGCTCACTCTGTACCTGCTAATCGCCATCCCAGTATTTGCCCTGCTAACTTATTTTTTCCGTATGGCAACAAGAAAAGTTTATCGACTCATCCGCAATACCGTCTCTCAGCTTAACCAGAACCTTCAGGAAAACTTGAGTGGAATGCAGGTTGTTCAACTGAGCAATCGAGAGGAAACCAATCTCGGGGTTTACCGAGAAATTAATGAGCGCAATAAAAAGCACGAAATAGATGCGATCTACCTGGAAACGGGTTACGGCGCTTTTATGGACAACATGGTGAACATGTCTCTTGCGGTGATCCTTTGGATTGGTGGTGGTTCGGTGCTTCAAGAGACGATTTCACTCGGTAGTGTCATTCTCTTCAGTCAGTTTATCGATATGTTTATCCGCCCTATCAGGGTGCTCGGCATGCAATACAATATTTTGTTCCGCGCGATGGCGAGTGCCGAACGTATTTTTCAGGCACTCGATTGGCACGAACAAGTGAGGGAACCCGCTCACCCGTCACAGTTGCCGGAACGTATTCAAGGTAAGCTCGAATTTCGCCATTTGAACTTCGGCTACGATGCACAGCAGGTACTCAAGGATGTCTCACTCACCATTGCACCGGGTGAAAAGCTCGCGGTGGTTGGCCCTACAGGTTCGGGAAAGAGCACGCTGATTCGATTGTTAGGTCGTTTTTACGATTTCTCCGACAACAGTATTTTCCTTGATAACATCGATCTAAATCAGCTGCAGTCCAGCGAAGTCCGCCGCAGAATCGGGGTAGTGATGCAGGACTTTCACATTTTTTCAGGCTCAATCCTGGACAATATTATGCTTGGCAACCCGACGATCACCCGTGATCAGGCCATTGCTTCTGCTAAAGCGGTTAATGCCGATAAATTTATCGAAAAACTTGCCATGGGATATGACACGCCGCTGGTGGAAAGAGGTCAAAATCTTTCTCAGGGACAGCGGCAATTACTGGCTTTTGCTCGTGTCTTGGCAAGTGACCCCGAAATTCTTGTCTTGGACGAAGCCACCGCTAGTATCGATACGGAAACCGAACAACTGATACAGGAAGCCCTGAAGCAAATTATGCACGGTCGAACCTCGATTCTGATTGCCCACCGCCTTCAAACTATTCAGGAGGCGGATCGAATTTTGGTCTTAAAAGATGGGTCAGTGAAGGAGCTAGGCAGTCATCATGAACTCATGGCGTTGAAGGGTGTATATTACACATTGAATCAATTACAGTTTCAGGACGTGTCGCAGCCCAGTCAAAACCGCTAGTGAATGGTTACTCTCGAGCTGCTGGCTACATTCTATTCATCGCTTTTACCAGCTTTCTTGCCCAGCTACTTTGGCTTCAGAAACCTCAGCATTAGGAATGTGTAGATAATGAAGTACATTGCCTCGATCGTTATATTCCTGGCTTTAGGTTTGTTTGTCGGTTTCTTTGCCGGATATTTGTTCACTAGAAACGAGGTGAACGTGCCCCTTAACCCAACGACTATCGTCAAGCACACGACGACGTCGAACCAGAACCTGCCGTCAATTTCAACACAGTCTGTTGCTCCTGCCGAGGCGATTTTATTTGAGCAAATCAAAACAGAGCGCTCTATATTTTCGAAACTAAGATTGGCCCACGAGCTGGCAGCTGAATCTGATTTTGAACAACTAAAATCCTACATCACACGCGCCGCTGCTTCTCGGGACCCTTTGTACAACTACAATCTGGCGAGTGTATTTCTAGAGAAAATGACGTCCCTGGACCCCCTCGGCACAATCGCCTTTATAGAATCTAATAGCGCCCTCTCCAACACTCGATTTATTGGCCACGTCGTGACAAGTTGGGTCAGAGAAGACCCTGAGGCTGCCCTCGACTATTTTAAGAGTATCGACAATCCACACTTGAAGAACGAAATTGCCGGCAGGCTGCTCGCTGATCCAACGCTGGCTGATTCAGGATTGGCCGCAGAAATTGAAGGGGCCTTCGGCTCCAAAACTTTAGCCATGAGAGGTCTCCTTCAAGCTAATCAACTTCCGCCCGCTAGAGCCCTTGAAGAAGCCCTAGAAATGACGCATCCAAGCCGATTGAGTGCGATCCAAATCGCCCTCATTCGATGGCTAAGAGACGATCCAGAGGAGGCGATGGCGCGGATCCAGAGCCACCCAAACACCAACGAACGAAATCAGATGCTGCAATCGATCATGCATGAATATCTGAATATTG
>JBLHQQ010000105.1:0-8474 GCA_047625245.1 Candidatus Azotimanducaceae bacterium | reverse complement strand
CCCTTTGTGTGGCGCTCATACACTTATTCGAAGCAGGGCCCCAAATCATTCGACCTGATGGGAAATACCCAAGGTGAACAAAGTTATTGGGGCGATACTAGTAAAACGCGACCCTGATTTTTAAAACATCTCCGCATGTTTAATCTCGGCATCTCATTCGATCTGGCTTAGTATAGGCGCTGATGACGGGATATCTCCGTTCGTAACCAAAGGGGGCTTGCATGGTAGGCAGATCGCGGGGTCGACCAGAAAAATCAACCGGGGGCGCTATCCTCGACGAAGATTTATTGGATTTGGTACTTCAAGCCTTTGGTAAAAGTGGTTTTGATGGCACGTCCGTTAGAGAAATTGCGCGCGAGTTGAATGTGAGTCATAACTTAATTCCGCAACGCTTTGGTACTAAGAAAAAGCTTTGGTTTGCTGCCGTAGATTATGGCTTTAGTCGACTTGAACAGGAGCTTGTTCGAGAGGGAGAAATACTCGGCGAGGATCAGTTGGTGGTATTGCGAGGTCTACTTGCCAAAACCATCGAACTGCATGCAACCTATCCAGCGCTTCTGCAAATCGTGAACCAAGAAGCTGGGCAGCCGGGGCCAAGGTTAGATTATCTTGTTGATACCTATATCAATCCTGCCCGTGAATTTGGAGATCAGTGGATCGCTAAGTTGGTTGCCGAAGGTCGTTTGAAAGCGGCTTCTGGCAGTTTATTGTATTTTTTAACAATACACGGCGCGGGCGCAATGTTCGCACTTCCTGGATTGACACAAAGAATGGGGGATCAGCATGGCGAGGCTCGCGTGAAAACGATCCGCAGGCAAGCGCAACAAGCAGCTGATATCATTTTTAATGGTCTACTGCCTCGATAAAAATGCCATAAACAATGACTCTAAAAATTGACAACTGTCACCAAGGCATGATTCTATCACCCTTTAACTATCAAATTTCGAGCCTAACATTGAGAGTCGAATATGCATGATTTAGTGATCCGAGGTGGAATGGTCGTTGATGGCACGGGTGGACCTGCGCAGTTGCAGGATGTGGCTGTCGATGGGAAAACGATCACCGCAGTAGGCGCGGATATTGGACCAGGCCGTGAAGAAATCGACGCGACTGGGTTGCTTGTTACGCCAGGTTGGGTGGATATACACGCCCACTATGATGGTCAAGTCACTTGGGACCCTTATCTGACACCTGCCGGTTGGAATGGTGTGACGACTGTTGTCATTGGTAACTGCGGCGTAGGTTTTGCGCCAGTGAAGCCAGATCAAAAAGAATTCTTAATACAGCTTATGGAAGGGGTTGAGGATATTCCCGGTAGCGCCCTCGCTGAAGGTATTCGTTGGAACTGGGAAACCTTTCCTGAATATCTTGATGCACTAGGTGCGCAACCTTACGTCATTGACGTAGGCACTCAGGTGCCACATGGTCCTGTTCGTACTTACGTTATGGGTGAACAAGGCGCTGCTGACAATTATGCAACGCCGGAACAAATTCAGAGTATGGCTGAGATCGTGAAAACCTCTCTTGACGCCGGAGCTCTCGGTTTTTCAACCTCTCGAACCAAGCTGCATCGAGCAAAAAATGGTGATCTTGTCCCCGGTACGCTAGCTGCTCGTGAAGAATTGTTAGGCATTGGCAGGGTGTTGGGTGAGGTGGGTCACGGTGTCTTTCAGATGGCCAGCGACTACAAGCCAGAAGACTATGAACTTGGTTGGATGAAACAGCTCAGCTTAGAGACAGGCTGCAGGATATTGTACAGCGTAGTGCAAAGTTCTGGCGATCCTGATCAGTGGCGTAGGCTACTCCGGGCGTCGGAAGTGGCAGCAGATGAAGGCGCTTTGATCAGCCCGCAGATTGCGCCAAGGCCAGCAGGATTGTTGTTAGGATTTGAAAGTAGCGTTCATCCCTTTATGTTGCACAAAGATTACAAGCCTCTTCATCATCTTTCAGGAGAAGAAAAGAAGAAGGCCTTGGCAAATCCTTCAGTTCGGCAAGCCATTCTGACTAATTTACCGGACTATGATCGATTTGATGGTGTCCTCGGCATGATTCTTAAAAGTTTCGATATGATGTACCCACTGGGTAAATTACCAGACTATGAGCCCGCGCCTGAAAATAGTATTGCCGCGATTGCCGCTAAGAGAAGCTGCACGCCGCAGGAGATACTGTACGATGTAATGATGCGCGACCCCGGTGAGGATCTAGTCTATCTGCCCATGTTGGGATACTCAGATCAAAATCTTGATGCGACTGCCGAGCTTATGCGTCACCCGAACACAATCTATGGATTAGCCGATGGTGGTGCGCATTGCGGTGTCGTCAGTGACGCCAGCATTCCAACATTCTTGTTGACCCATTGGGCGCGAGATCGAACTCGTGGCGACCGTATTCCCATCGAAGAACTCATTCATAATCAAACCAGCGTGACAGCTAAGTGTTACGGGCTAGATGACCGCGGTGTCATCGCACCCGGTATGAAAGCCGACCTGAATGTCATCGATTTCGACAAACTACAAATTCACGGACCCCGCGTTGCCTATGATTTACCCGCAGAAGGTAAGCGATACTTACAGGACGTGACAGGTTACCGAGTGACTATTTGCAGCGGCCAAATTATCTATCGTGACGGCAAGGCAACAGGCGTTTTACCGGGTCAACTGATTCGTGGCCCTCAATCCGCGGCAACGCAAACACTTGAAATAGCAGGACAAACAACATGATGGATAGCTCCGTATCGCAGGTCACCGTACCGCTCCCTGGTCGAGCTGGCGACCCTGATTTCCATCTTAAAACTTATATGTCTGGCACGGGACCCGCAGTCGTCTTCGTGCATGGCTTTCCGGATCTAGCTTTAGGTTGGCAAAATCAATTACCGGTCGTGGCAGCGGCAGGTTTCAGAGTCATCGCGCCGGACATGCGCGGCTATGGAGGTAGTTCCTGTCCTGCCGATGTTGATCAGTATTCTCTCGCTGAGTTAACCGGTGACCTCGCGGCATTGCTTGATGCACTCGACATAGATCGTGCCGTTTTTGTCGGTCATGACTGGGGCGGTTTTGTCACATGGGGAATGGCGGTATTGCACCCAGATAGAGTTGTTGGAATTGCAGCAGCCTGCACGCCTTATATGCCATTCCCAAGTTTGGCGAAACATCTCGCCGTGGTCGATGGTGAAATTGACCGTCAATATGTTGCATGGTTTCAAGAGCCCGGCGTTGCCGAAGCTCACATGCAGGATCATGTAGGGACGATTGTGACGAACATCATGCGTAGTAGTGTACCTTTGCGTGAAGTTTATGAAGCTGCGCTACAGCAGGACGGTAAAATCAGCATGAATCCATTCTTAAATCCTAAACCGGATGGTGGTACAGGCAAGCTTTTACTCGATGATGAAAGCTATGCACATTACGTCAAATGTTTCACTGAAACGGGCTTTAGAGGTGGCATTAATTGGTATCGGAATATTGATCAGAATGCCGAGAGCCACCCAGAGGTTGGCGTAAAACCCCTCGACATCCCTTGTTTGATGCTGACTGCTGAGTGGGATCCAGGTCTTCGGCCGGCATTCGCCGCTGATATGCCAGAACGATGTAGCCAGCTGGAAATACACTTGGTCGAGAAGTCAGGTCATTGGATGCAGCAAGAACATGCTGATCTTTTTAATCGTTATCTGCTCGGCTGGTTAGAAAACGTCCAGCAATGAGGCCTGCTATTGAGGCATGTTCGCAAACCATTGATGTCAAATGGCAGTGTTTGCAAGGATTGGCAATAGACACCAACTTTCAACGAAGGCGACTACTTCTCACAATGCTTTTCTGGCTGGCATCACCACGTTAGCGAATATTAACCCCGCTACCAACGACATCAATATCAAGAAGGTTTCCTGGCCGATATGATCGATTTTGAGAATATCTTGGCCGGAGATAAAGGAATTGAGTCCAATATAGGTTTTTGAGCCTGGCACCAGCACAATTAAACCGTGCATCGCGACAATGGTAGAGGGAGCGTTAGCAATGCGTGAAAATATATTAGCAAACACGCCGAGTGCAAATGCGCCGACAAAGGCTCCAAGTCCGTTTTCAAGATAAACGGAGCTCCAAGTTGATGCAGCGTAGGCAACAAAGGTGGATGCTATTGCCCAAGGTACATGTTTCATGCGGGTGCGAAATATGGCAACCAGACCGACACTAAGCATGAGTACACCCAACCAATTAACCCAAAAAGGTAGAGTGACTGCCAGTTCCAACTCCTGCTGACCAAACAGTTGGTAGCCCAAGCTAACGCCCAAAAAAGCACCGAAATACAGTTTGAATAGCTGCATTGTGGCATCCATTATCCGAGCCGTTCCCGATACCATGTTGCGTGACGATAATTCGGCTAATCCCATAGTCAATGACAAGCCAGGCACTAATATGATCAAAGAGGAGAGAATGATCAGCCAGATATTAAACCCTGACGTTGAATAATGGTTAATAGCACAGGCTGCAAAGCCAACTGAAAACGAAGCGACGGGCTCCAACATTAACTTAACGCGTTGTGAGCGTTGAGCCCAGAGCGTCCAAAAATACACCATGAAACTTAACAAACCCGAATACATGATTTCTGACCAACCAGCTCCCATCAGCATCGCAAATGCGCTGGTCGATAAGCCAAAAGCCACGCCAGTTAGGCTTTTGCCATAGGGGCTGGGTGTTGCGTCAATCTCGTCCAAGCGCTGGTCCGCTTCCGCAAGCGATATGCTCCCTGACAACAGTTCGTGGGCTAATTCGTCAGTCAGGGATAGGGAGTTCATATCCAGATCTCCAGGCTGCATGCGGGCAGAGTGGTTATATTCATCTTCATGATGATCGCTCCACAGCACGATAATTAAATAGGTAGGGGTAGAGTTAAAGGATGCATGGAGGCCAAAATGCGTCGCGACTTCAGTCAAATACGCTTCCAAGCGAAACGATGGTGAGCCGTATTTATGCAACATTTTACCCAGCTTGAGGATAAAACGACGTATTTGAATAAACTCTATCTTGTCCATTTCTCTACTACTTCTCGCGGCAATAAATCGGCCGCGAACTCTAGAGATAGATCAAGCAAGATGCAACGTACATTTTTGAGAGATTGGAATGATTAAAGCTAATGGTTAGCTTTAATCACCAAAGGGCCTTATTGGCGAGCCAACCGTGTAGTTTTTCCGGTGGTTGGCATCGTGAAATACAAGTAAGCCGCTACCGCGCCTTGCTACGCTTTCGTTAGCGTTTGATCGTTAACCAGCGCATCTAGTTGTCTCTGAACACCCTTTGCCCACCATGGGTGAGTTAGTATCCAAAATTTGTCGTTTTTAATGGCGTCGAACACCAGTTCGCCCACTTCATCAGGTTGCATACCGGCTTCAAGTGATGCCTGAATACTGCTGGCCATTTTCCCAGCGTTCGGTCCATCGGCTTTTGGCTTCGCCTTGCCCGGCCTGAATTCAACTGAATGCCTGCTGATGTTGGTATTGATGGGCCCGGGGCACAGTACAGAGGCTGTGATTGGGCTGTCCTTTGCGCGTAATTCACGTTCGGTTGCCGCCATCAAAGCAACAACGCCGTGTTTTGCAACATTGTAAGCGCCCATCATCTGACTAGAGATCAAGCCAGCCATTGAAGAGGTTGAATTGACATGTCCCTCTCCGGCCTCTTCAATGAGCGGCAGAAACACGTTGAGACCATAGATAGGACCCCAGAGATCGACATCAATGATCCACTTCCAATCCGCTAATTTCATTTTTCTCGCTGAGGTGGGAATGCCCACGCCGGCATTATTACAAAGCACGTTGACCGAGCCATAAGTTGTCGTCGCAAGTTCAGCCAATGCTTCTACTTCTTCAAGTTTTGAAACGTCACACCTTCTGCCGACGACTTCCACGCCAGCATCACCAAACTCTTTTAGCGCATTTTTAAGTGCGGCATCATCAAGGTCCGCCAGTACCAGTTTCATTCCTCGCTGGGCAAATGACCTTGCCATACCCAGACCAATCCCGCTTGCGCCGCCGGTTATAACGGCTACACGTCCATCAAAATTTTGCATACTTTTTCCTCACTAATTTCCATTCACATTTAGGCGGTCATGGCACCGTCGATGACAAACTCTGACCCGCTGCAGTAACTGCTCTCGTCTGAAGCCAGGAACAGCGCAAGATTTGCCACTTCAGATGCATCAGCGTAGTGGCCCATGGGTATTCGTTCGCGAACGCTCTCGTTGATGCCTTTACGGCTGAACTCGTCGACCATTGCGGTTTCGATGATGCCTGGGTGGATGGAGTTGACGCGGATGCCGTGCGGTGACAGTTCCTGAGCGGCGCTTTTAGTCATGCCGCGCACGGCCCATTTACTGGCGCCATAGGCGAAGGCTCCGCCAGAACCGCGCATGCCTGCAATGGACGAGATGTTGATGATCGATCCTGACTTCTGGCGAGTCATGATCGCAGCGACCGCCTGAAGTCCGAGGAACACGCCAGTTTGATTGATCGCGATCGTGCGGTCCCAGAGTTCCCGCTCGGTGTCGGCCATCCCCATCATATGGAAGATGCCAGCGTTGTTGATGAGCACGTCGAGGTGAGCATTCTCTTTTTCGATGCGTGCGACAATTGCGGTCCATGCGTCGCTGTCGGTGACGTCGTGTTCGATGAATGTAGCGCCAATCTCGGCGGCGGTCTTTTGACCCTCGTCGACTAATACATCGGTTAGATATACCTCGGCGCCTTCAGCGCGAAACAGTTTGCCTTCCGCGGCGCCCTGGCCACGTGCGCCGCCGGTGATAAGTGCTACCTTGCCGTCTAATCGTCCCATCGTACAATTCCTTTTCTGATTCAGTTTGAAGATAGGCTTAATAAGCCACATTCTTTAAAGACCGGTCAAGTACGGTAACTTTAAAAGGTAGCCGCTCGATCGGCTCTATCTCAGGTAAACTGCGGCAATGAATTATATATCTGAAGAACAATGGGCTGAATTTGATCTCGAGGGTTTTCTCCGTCTTGGTCAAATAGTGCCGGACGAAATGTTGCAAGCTATGCGACAGCGTATCGACGAGATTATGTTGGGTGAAGCTGATCTTGATTACGACCGAATGCTGATGCAATTGGACTCCTCCGATGGTGCTTATGATTCAGCCGGGGCTCAGACCCGTGGCCATAAAGGCAAAACCCTCAATTATCGAAAAATCCAACTGCTAGAGCGAGATCCTGTTTTTTTAGCGTATATGCAGTTGCCGGTCTTTGCGGAAGCCGCTAGACACTTTTATGGCGACCTGCCTGTAGCGGCGTTTAGAGCCATGTTTATGAACAAGCCTGCGAAGTTGGGGACCGTTTTGCCGCTGCACCAGGATCGTTGGCGCGCGCTGGATCGAGACCCGCGATTGACGATTTACACGGCGCTGGATGCAGCGGATGAGGATAATGGCTGTGTCGAAATCGTTGCTCGCTCCCAGCATAAAATCCTCAATCCAAAGCACCCGAGTGGGTTCCTAACAACTGAAATGGAGAAAACATTCGTTGATAATCCGCGTCGCGTGCCTTTGACCCTCGCGGCTGGGGAGGTTGTCCTGATGAATCCGTGGACCCTGCATGGTAGCGGTATTAATCGAACTGATCGTAGCCGCGGGGCATTCAGTGTTTGCCTCATGGATGCTGCAACCATGAGCCTGCGGTACAAGCGTCTGGCATCACGCAGCATTATATTCGGTGAGGGTGCGCCATCTTGATGAATTTTACGTACCCTAACCGAGAGGCGCCGCCTTTTTCTAACACGCTATGAGGTTTTAAACATGCAGCAACACGAAGCAGACTATTTGGTTATTGGTACCGGTGCGGTTGGTATGGCTTTCGTCGATACCTTGCTCGAAGAAAGTAAGGCTACCGTGATCATGGTGGACAGCCATCATCAGCCTGGTGGCCACTGGAACGATGCCTATCCCTTTGTACGTCTGCATCAGCCATCGCATTTCTATGGTGTTGCTTCGACACCGCTTGGTTCTATGAGGATTGACGAGGCTGGCTCCAATGCAGGGTACTTTGAGCTCGCCACAGGTAACGAGGTACAAAGCTATTTCGAGCAGGTTATGCGTGAACGGTTTCTAGCGTCTGGTCGTGTCCAGTATTTCCCAATGTGCGAGTACCTAGCCGATGGTCAATTCTGTGAAATACTTTCAGGTGAAAAGCATGAAGTAAAAGTGGGCAAGAAAATTGTTGATAGTACTTTCTTTAAAACCTCGGTGCCGTCGCGACATAAGCGGCCTTTCAACGTCGCTGATGGCGTGAGCTGCACGCCGCCCAATAGTTTGCCAACACAGGCGGGTGATCATAAACACTACTGCATTATCGGTGCCGGCAAGACGGCAATGGACTCCGCTGTCTGGCTGCTCAACAACGGCGCGAGCCCAGACGCTATCAGTTGGGTATGCCCACGTCGCTCCTGGATGATCAATCGAGAGGTGACTCAGGCGCA
>JBLHQQ010000104.1:0-8476 GCA_047625245.1 Candidatus Azotimanducaceae bacterium | reverse complement strand
CCAGGACCACGATAGGTGACGCGATAACGATGAGAGCCGACCCCACCAAAAACAATTCTGTTTGAGCGCCCACCATCGATAGCGATGAGGGAGTCTATTTTGTCAGCGCCTTGTCGAAACAAATGTTTAACGCCACGCAAGTCTCCAAGACCCTCCTCTCCTACGTTGCCGACAAACCAAACGTCAGCGTCGGTTTGTAACTCGGCATGCTCCATTGCCCGCAGCACAGCCAATAGGGTCACAAGACCCCGGGTGTTATCGCCGATGCCTGGCGCCAGCATTCGATCGCCATCAAATCGCACAGTGACATCGGTGTCTGCGGGGAAAACAGTATCGAGATGAGCACTTAGCACGACTGTTCGTTTGCCTTTTTGTCCGACTCGCCGGCCGATGACATTGCCTACCTCATCAACCACAACATCCGTCAAACCAGAAGCGATCAACATTTCCTTAAAGCGCTGACCTCGCACTTGTTCTTGAAACGGTGGCGCGGGAATTTCGGTTAACTCAATAAGGTCTGATCGTGATTGAGGCTCAAGAACCAGTACATGATCCATCGCAGCATCAACACGTTTATGACTTTTTAGGGCCATCGCCAACTGGTTCATGTCATTGCCGGTTTCCTCTGCCATGCTCACCAGCGGCACTATGAGCAGAGCCAAGGCAGACCAAAGGACTAATGTCATTGACTGGCGTCCCAGGACTTTATGAGATCAAGACTCTCCTCCAGCGCGTCGGATCTCTCAGACCAACTTTTGCCCCCAGTTCCCAGGCCTAAGGTGGTCACACCGGCAGCTTTGTAAGCGGTAAGCCGTTCGCGAATCATATCGCTTGTTCCTATGAGGCTGGTCTTCAAGATCATCTCGTCGGGCACCCGTTTGATAGCTGCAGACTTATCACCTTTGACCCACAGAGCCTGAACTTCAGCCGCTGCATCTTCATAACCAGCACGGCTAAAGGCATCGTTATAAAAATTGGTTTTGGCGGAACCCATCCCACCCAGCGTGAAAGCCATACCCGGCTTTCTTGCTTCAATCATTTTTTCCACATCTTCGCCGATCTCAATCCCGACGCCGATCTGAATATCAATATCCGAGAGGCTTCGTCCTGCTTTTTCTGCACCACGGCGCATCGGTTCTAAAAACACATCTGCGTGCTCAGGCATAAAGGACGTGCCTAGCCAGCCATCCGCCAACTCGCCGGTCATTTCCAAAGATTTTGGGCCGAGAGTTGCCAGAAAAATCGGCAAATTGGGGCGAGGCGGTTGAGAAAGTCGAATCGGTTTGCCTTCGCCACCAGGTCTTGGCAACACGTAATGTTTGCCGTCGAATTGCACTCGTTCGCCTGACAGCCCCAACTTTACGATCTGTATACATTCTCGCAAGCGACCTAGCGGACTCGCAAATTTAGCGCCATGTAGGCCTTCGACAACTTGGGGACCACTGACACCGAGACCAAGAATAAATCGATCATTAGAGACCGTCGCCATGCTCTGACTGGTCATCGCGATCATGCTAGGCACCCTGGAAGAAATTTGCAGAATGCCGGTACCAAGACCAATGGTTTCAGTTTTAGCTGCCAGATAAGCCAGTGGCACAATCGCGTCCATACCCCAGGCTTCCGCTGTAAACGCCCGATCAACCCCTAACTTTTCCGCGCGCTGGGTGTATGCCACCAGTTCGTCCCAGTCTTCGCCGTTATAGTAGGCACTGCCGATCGAGATAGAAGTTCGCATTAAATTCACCTTGAAATTTTCTGTTAGATGGCTCTTTGCCGGGCACGCTCTATTGAGTCCGGCACAAATTTTAGTAATACGGGCAAGAGGACAAAGGTTACCACCACCAAAAGCGAAATCGCCACCGTCAACAATAATCCTATCGAGGCTGCGCCGAGGTGAGGGCTAAAGGACAAAGAGAAAAATGTACCAATTGTCGTCAAGGCGCTGATGACCACAGCACGCGCTGTACTGGACTCATAGATATTCGAAGCGTGCAGCGACACATATCGGTGTACGACATGAATCCCGGTGTCTACACCCAAACCAATGATGAGCGGCACAACCAGAATATTGGCCATATTTAGGCTCAAACCCGACATCTGACAAACCGCGAAGGTAAATAGCAATGAAACCCCGACGGGTATCAGCACGAGAACGGCCAAAATCAAACTTCTAAAATGGAAACTGAGCAGAATAAGTATGCCGCTAAACGCAAGCCCCGCCGCTTGAAAAAAGGACTCAACAACGACGGTCCCAATGCCCCATTCGACAACACTACGACCAGAAAAATTTCCCGCAACCGGAGCAACTGCCTCAATAAATTCTGAGGTCGCTTCGCGATTACTTAGATCTGTTGTGGGTTGAACATTCAATAGGTACTCACCGTCGGTTGAGATCAATCGATCGCGCAGATCATCGGGTAATTCTGACAATGCAAAAGGTGGTGCCGAAAGTGTAGAACGTACCTGCGTCAGGCTGCGATTGAGCTCAAGGAATAAACTTTGATCACTATGCAGGATCATTTCGTTATCCATCTGGCGCAGTTTATGCAGTAGCGTGTTAAGTAACTCAACGTCCTCGCTGCGAGCATAAGCAAGGCTTTCCTCCAAATACATTACTGCTTCCTGTAAAACTTCGACACTGGCTTGCTCAGACGCTAACACTTCGTCAATGGTGGTGAATCGCTCAAAGATGGGTTCAACCATTTTCTGCTTGATTGGCTGTTGATAGGGCACTAGATCCTTTGGTCCAATGACATTTGAGACCTCGGGTAGGGCAACCAGTTTTTTAGTGATCTGCTCGGCCTCGGCCTCGTTTTTTGCTAGTACCGAGATGCTGTAGTCGGTTGTGATCCCCACTTTTTGTAGCTCAAGCAGTGTCGACATTCCCTCGGTATCCGCGTCTCGCATCGCCAGCACGCTGTAATCAAATTGCAGATCTTTGGCGAGCCAGCCGGCGCCGGTGATTAACAGCACAAATATTAGAAGCGTCGGTACAGAAGGCAGAGCGAAGAACGACAAGGAGAATGTATCTCTATGATCTTGCTGAAGACTAACGCGACTTAGTAGCGCCGGCAGAAAGGTGAGAGTTAGGACAAACGCCATCAGCATGCCAATCGCCGAGATGACCCCGAGCTCCGCCAGGCCGACATAAGCAGTGGGTACAAAGGCGAGAAAGGCAATCGATGAGGTCAACATACAAAGCAGGAGTGCGGGACCGACATCTTTCGCCGCCACTTCCAGCGCCTGAATCTGGGGTAAGTTCTGGCGGGCTTCCCTGACTCGAAGACCGAAGTGAACCGCGAAGTCCACGCCCAAGCCAAAGAACATCACAACAAAAATGAGAGATAGGGTGTTAAATGAACCCACCAGAAGCACGGCTAGTCCCAGGGTTAACGTCACCCCTGCACCCAGCAAAGCAAAAATCGCTAGGACAAATCCTAGCGAGCGAATGCCAAAACCAAGAATAATCGCAAGTAAAAACATGGAGATAACCCCCGCCAACGCAACCCCATCTAAAGCGGCCTGGATTTCTTCATGGGCAAGCGGGATTTCTCCAGTCAAACGAATTTGAATATCCGCTGGTCTTTCAATCTCTGCAATTTCTTCTCTCAGTACACGCACCAACGTCTCATTAGGCATTTGCCGAGACAAGTCTTGGTCGCCTTGAAGGACAATCAGTTGGTAGTAGGTCTCTTGATCAGGATCTTTTAGGAGCGGCAATCCGTGCATCTCCATCTGACCCACGCTCAACGCAGTCGCTAGAGACTGCAATGGTGCTGGCAAAGGCAAACCTCGGTTGGCAGTTAAGTGATCAGCAAGCACAAACGTGAAATTGCTGACACTGGCCTCATCTGCCAGTCGAAGCAACGGGCCAAAGGCGTACTCAGCTCCTTGTATCCACAATGCCAACTGATCGCTGTCTAGAAAGTAAAACTCACGTCGCGTAATAAACTCATCTACCCCAGGCGCGAACACCGAGTGGAAGTATTCGTTTTTATGGAGCCTTGCCACCAGAATCCTTGCAGTACGATCCACAGCACCAGCATCACCGCCACTCACCACCATCAGTGTCGTTTGCTCGAAGTACGGAAATTGTTGTTTGTAACGTTCGGTGTGGCGATACCAGGCAAGGTCATCTGCTGGGCGAATCAGGCTACTCAGGTCAGAGTTGATTTTTCCTTTGGTCGCAATAAAACCCAGACTCACGACACAGAGGAGTATTACTGCAGCAATAATCGGCCAGCTGTAAGTCGACGAGCTGCCAACGATGCGACTAATCACTGGTCGCTCCCCTGGCGTAACGTTCATATACCTGCAGCAACTGGTCAACGGAACGTTGGTGATGCCGCTTAGCGGCACGCTCACGGTTGTCAGCCCCGGACTTTTTCCTAGCTTCTGAATTCGCCAACCATAGATCAATTTTTGTGGTCAGATCGACGACGTCGCCTTGACGAAATCGGCTATCTTCCTCGGTGACAAACTCCATCGTTGCACTATTGACTGAATCTGACACCAGCACTGCATTACCGGCCGCCATCGCCTCCAACACCGACATGCCCTCTAACTCAACTTCCCCGCCATGCACAAAAAGATCAGCAGTCTGGTAACAACGCTTCAACGCCTCGTCGTCAGCCGGTCCAATCTCAGCACACAAGCCCAGTTGCGCCGCCTGGATATCGAGTTTCTCCTGCAGCGGCCCGGTGCCGACTATGCGAATTTGAATCTGATCTCGATATTCGGATCGAGAAACCGCTTCTAAAATCGTCTGCTGTTGCTTTTCTGGCGCCAGACGCCCGACAGATAATATTTGTAGCTTCCCGTTGCCGGAAGGCAACCGCTCAAGATCGAAAAAATCCTCGGGGACACCATTGGAGAGCACTTCAACTGGTGCCTTAAGGCCATGTTCGATCAGTTGATTGGCGGCAAACTGGGACGGCGCCAGCACTAGCTGCGCGCGACTGTAGAGCCCCCAAATAAAGAGACGATAGAGAGCATTCACTAAAAGGGAGGATTTAAGGCCCAGATTTCTCAGTAAGTTCTCCGGTTGCACATGGAAAGAACAAATCAATGGCAAGCCAAGCCGGTTCGCGTCCCGGCAAACCGAATAACCCAAGAAGAATGGGAACTGAACGTGAACGAGGTCAAGGTCCAGCAAGGCATCTTCCACGTTGGCGCCCCGGGCCCATGGATTTGCTAACGGTACTTTCATGCCGTTAATAACGCTATTGAACCCCGGTACCGACAACCTGGGGAACTGTTTCATGCGTTCATCCGATTCAATATCTGTGTGGGGCGTTGCTAGCAATCGAAAATTGATCTGGCTCGAGAGTGCCGCGACAAATCGACGAGTTGAAACCACTGTGCCATTAAATGGGAAATCCCATGGATCAATTACCACACCTACCTTTATCGTCATTCAAACTTCCTTCTGCAACTTTCACACCGTATCTGAATTTCCACTTCGATTCGAGACATCGCTGGGCAAACACTACTCACACGCACAACGCCGTAATCGGTGACGCTAACGGCAACCCTTTTGTCTGGCACATGAAAAAACAGTAGGGACCACAGAGGACCTATCAAAAAACTGCCGAAGCTACAGACAGAAAGAAAAGGAAGACCCAAGAACAATAGCGTCAAAGGACACATTGTGAACATTTCAACAGCAGTTCAAAAGGCTTCAAAGGGAGGGAAGGAGATGGCTAAACGATAGGGAGCCAGATTAACGGTCTACAGACACAATGAATGTACTGGGCCGGTTCAAGTTGTCGCGTGTTGTAAACTAAACGGTCTATTTAACTGATCAGGCTCTGGCGTTTTTAGGCGGCTCCTACTCCAGTAGTCTTTATGGAGTTGTCGGCCAGAGGTTGCACCAATCGGACCGACGACCGATACATGTCGACCCCCACGATCAAAAAGTTCAGCACTAGACCAGACAAAAGACTCACCGGCGATCTGACCAAGATCAGCACCACTCACACCAAAAACCACCTTCGCCAGGCCTGCCCAATAGATTGCCCCAGTACACATAGGGCAAGGTTCAGTACTTGTATACAAAATTGCCTTACCTAACTGCTCCTGATCGAAAGCTTTACCCGCTTCTCTAACGAGATTTAATTCAGCATGGCAGGTTACATCTTGTTCGGTTAACACTGTATTTTGTGCTTCAAGCACAACTTCACCATCAATCACCAACAGGGCACCAAAGGGGTGATTCCCTGCTTTAACGGCGCTTTCAGCAAGGGTATTACAACGCTCAATAAATTCTTTATCTGTAGACAAGGATCAATGACCAAACGGGTTAGAAAAACAGATTAGTACGCTAACACGGCAACCTAGGAAATGATTTACAATGAAAGCTTACAATTAACTATAAATTGTTACGAATACCGTTAAAAAGCTTACAATTAGCCAATCATTGTTACGAACACCGCGAACATGTGGAATCAAGCAAGATAGCTAGTGGTGACCGCGAGCCAAATTGTAATCATCTACCTGGCACACGTTTAGTCGGTCTGGCCATTAGCCTTCAGGCTAATGTTTTGCCATGAATAGGAGGACGCCCATTGTTTCAATTTGATCATGAGGTTGCCGTGAAAGAGCTAGAACCAGGTCGCTGGCAAGGGCACATTAGTGCGGCGTGGAACATTGGCGAAAACCCCAATGGCGGATACCTCGTTTCGATCGCACTCAACGCCTTATGTCAGTCCTTACCCCACCCTGATCCCGTCTCTGTTACCACCCACTATCTTAGACCCGGCACAGCAAATCAGAGTTGCGACATCCAGATTGACGTGATTAGAACCGGCAGAACCCTGAGTACTGCCCGTGCAACGCTTTCCCAGGGCGGTAAGGCTAAACTTGAGGTGCTGGCTGTATTCGGCGATCTCAGCCAGTCTGTTGGAACAGATCATGAGTTGAAGATTCCCGCCCCAGTGATCACCAGAGTAGAAGACTGCATCGACAGAGATGGACAATCCCAGGGCATCGAACTGCCTATCGCAAGCCGCCTAAACACTCGCCTAGACCCAGCTTGTGCTGTACCCGGAAACTCAGCAAATGCTCAATTAAATGGCTGGAATCGTTTTCATGACGGACGGCAACCGGACACTTGTAGCGTGCCTCTGTTTTGCGACACCTTCCCTCCATCTCCATTTGCTTTGCTCGGGGTTGTGGGTTGGGTGCCGACCATCGAGTTAACGGTTCATGTGCGACGGCGACCAGCACCGGGCTGGATTCAGGCGCAGTTTGAATCCAGAGATCTAACCCTCGGGCGGATGGTCGAAGACGGTTGTCTGTGGGATAGTACCGGCGCACTCATTGCCCAAAGTCGGCAGATTGGGCTGGTTATGCAGGCAAGCTAATGACCTCAGAAGAACCTAGACCAACCTAGCAAGTTTGGATAGATCGATTTGAACCACTGCAGGTCTGGCGTTTTTTGCTGCGCACTGAAAATGTCTTGCTCGGGTTTTTCGTTTGTTACCTCTTCATTATTCTGGATTACACCGCGAGAGGTTATCCGTCTCCGCCCAAAATTAGCGGCGATCTAATGACAACCCACAAACTCCGTTTTATCAAAAGTCTGGCGATCATCAGCCTATTTATCTCGTTGCTTTACTCCTTAGCAGGTTCACCCATGCTGCTGTTCTTGATGGCGATTTTTACTCTGCTATTCTTGCCGGTATGTTTTTGCGTCATCGCGATCCAGGACAGCTTCCTAAACGCGCTTAATCCCCTTCACTGGACTATGTTCCTGCAAGGAATCGAATTCGATCACGCTGTTGCTCACTACGTGATCGCTATGCTGCTAGTAGCGGCAAGCGGATATTCGATGGGCATTGATTTTGGCTGGTTTAATTGGGTTTCAGTGACCTGTGTCGTCTTTTCTCTAATCTTGATGTTTCGTTGCCAGGGTGTTGTCGTTCATACTCATGCTGCTAACCTTGGACTATCTGTTCGATTTGGACCGGAGATAGAGGCCCAGCAGGTTACTCGTTGAGTCTTTTCCAAAAAGTAGAAGTTCACCGCACCAAGGAAACCTTTGCAGCGTATCGGCAAAGATTGACTGATGATCGTTTCGAACACAATCAAAACGAGTATCGACTGAGCAATGGCGACATAACTTTGAAACTGACTGAGTTAGCGATCACGAGCCAGGAACGTAAGATAAGCGCAGATGCCAACGATTTATCCGAAGCGCGAAAGCTACTTCGTCATATTCGGATCAAGTACCCGGCTATCGCGCACGATCGAGCTTATCAGAAACTCGAAGCCGCTCTATCAAACTTATAAATTAGCCCTGATTCTTTAGCAGAGACCAGACTTCTTTTTCGAAGTCGATGGTAGGTTTTTCAGGCTGCCGTTCACAGGTTCGCGCCATCACCAGCTTCAAACTAGGCACCACATGCAAGTAGTTGCCATAAGCGCCTCGAGCAGCGACCAGGTCCCCAGGTGCATCGGCGATGATAGAGCCTTG
>JBLHQQ010000103.1:0-8489 GCA_047625245.1 Candidatus Azotimanducaceae bacterium | reverse complement strand
CGTCCAGATCTGATAGGTTCAAAAAATCCAGCATGATGTGGAACTCAAGCAGTTCTGCCGGACCAAGTCCAAGTTTGCGACGGGTGATGCGATAGCTCTGCAAGTTTTGCTCGGTTTTTAGGTAGTCCAGATAATCCTCTAGATGGTAAACAAACTCGAGATCCTTTTGGTCGGGTTTGAGGTCGCACCAGATATGGTAGATGTCCACGGATGTTCCTTGGGTTTGGCTGGGTTTTGTTGTTTTGTCGATTTTTAGAGATCAACGCAATCTAACGCCCTTGCAGTTTAGGGTCAAATCTTGAATGCTATGGTTAGCTGTAAACCATCCAAATAACAACAATAGGCGATCAAAATGTTCACACCGGAACCCATACTATTACCCATTGTTTTTCTCGTGATCTGGACCATGATCCAACTGATCTGGATGGCGGCCACAAGGCTGCCCGCCATTGGCGCGGCGAAGCTTGGACCTGATGCGGGGGAGAGAACCTCCGAGTTAGCTAAGCAACTGCCTAAAGAGGTCCAGTGGAAGGCAGACAACTACAATCATTTGCTCGAGCAGCCGACTGCCTTTTATGCCTGCGCACTTGTGCTGGCGTTCGCCGGAGCTGGAGATGGTCTTAATCTGTATCTAGCTTGGGCCTACGTCGGCATTCGTGTGGTTCACAGTATCGTTCACTCGACCTCCAACAAAGTGATGGTAAGGTTTAGCTTGTTTGCCTTGAGCTCGATCGTGCTTACGGTGATGGCGGTGAACGCAGCCCTCGTCCTGATAGGTTAGACATGCTGCCTGCTTTGGAAGAACGGAATATCGAGTGCCCTTACTGCGGAGAGCAGATTGTGGTGCTGGTGGACTCAAGCGAGAGCGGTGAACAATATGTAGAAGATTGTCAGGTCTGCTGTCGGCCCATTGAGTTTATGTTGAGTGAAGGTTATGACGGAACGCTATCGATTCAGGTACAAACAGACCATGATTGAATCAAGAGAGTGTCCTGTAGGGTCTCACTGAACATTTCTGTTATCCGTTCCAACACATCGAGTGCAGTAGGCGGAAGAGATAGGTTTGCCCTGTCCATTTTGTAAGTAATCGATATAGACCTTACCTTCCCGCCTGTCAGGGCTCCTTGCAATAGTTGCGATCTTGGCTCGGCGGTGGACGATTATTCTGGCGAGGAGTTGAGCCAGAACTTGCCATTGAGTACTTGCGTCAGGTGCTGGTCTTAAGTCCGGAGAACGCTGATAGCTGGGAAAAGAAGCCTACAATTATTCAGCCCTATCTAACCTTGCCCAATATTACGAGGCAGAAGGGCGAGCAGACGAAGCAAAAGAAATAGCCGTCAGAGTTGAACGTTATCGCAGGCGCAATCCATACTTCCACTACTATATTGGCAGGTTGTTCTATGCAGAAGGTCGGCTTCAGGAGGCTCACTTATTCTTGGACAACGCCATCCGCTTGAGAAGGGATGAGCCTAAGTTCTATGATGCGTCTGCCCAAATAGCCGAGGAGATGGGCAATCTGATCGAAAGCGGTCGCTTTCTTGCGAAAGCCAAGCATTACCGTGAAGTAAAGCATGAGTCACCACCAGAACGCTCCATAAGCCACCGATTGATAGTTCGAAAAAATATGTAGGATTCACGTCCCTTATTAAGGCGCTGTTCCTTTTGTGCCTTAGGCCCGCATTTGTTAAATTCACCGCTCTGATTTGATCTTAATCGAGTAACTATTTGTCAAACAACAGCACCGTCCTGCAAGATGCCCAATCGAGGGGGCGCCAGTTTAGGCGTTTTATCCTGTTGGCTTTGGTCCTTCATCTACCTCTATTTGTCTATCCAGTTTTACGTATTGGCGATTGGCTCGCATGGCCTGCTTGGCTGACATTGCTGGTGCTGATTCCTGTTGCGGGTAGCCAGATCGTAAGCCGTTATCTGCTGCGTAATCGAGGTAATCGACTTGCCCAACTGCTAAGGCAATTGTCCGATATGATCCTTGGCGTGAGCCCTATTTTGTTGATGTCTATGATGGTCTTTGAGCTATTAGTGTTGGTGGCCAGCATGCCCGTTGAAGTGGCTGCCTGGTCCGTTGTATCAGTGACTTTTCTAGCGGGGACAGTGGGTTCATACGTGGCGATGACACCCATGGTTAAAACATTTCGCTTATCTTCTCCGCGACTGCGTCAGTCCGTTCGGTTTATGCAAATCACAGACGTCCATATTGGATCCCGCAGTAAAGGCTTTTTAGATAAGGTGATTACTCGCGTTAATCGGGAAAAACCCGATTTTCTTTGTATTACCGGCGACTTCATTGATGCGACGGGCGTGCCGGAATCTGAACTTGTTGCGCTTAAAAGTGTGATTGGACCAATCTACTATTGCATTGGTAACCACGAAAAGTACGAAGACCTTGATGCCATTCTGCAACGGCTGAAGAACCTCGGTGTCAATGTGCTTAGAAACGAAACGATGCTGCACCGGGATGACCTGCAAGTTATCGGTATTGATGACATGGAAGATCCGTTACAGGTGGAAAAACAGTTGAAGCACATTGAGCTAAAAAGCGATGCCTTCAAGTTGTTGTTGTACCATCGTCCACGCGGCCTAGAGGCTGCTTGCGATCACAATATTGAACTGACATTGAGTGGTCATACTCACAATGGCCAGATATTCCCCTTTAATTTTGTGGTCAACAGAGTCTTTGATCGCATTAAGGGTATGTATCAACTCGGTGAAGCCCGCCAGTATGTGTCACAGGGTACCGGTACCTGGGGCCCTGTCATGCGCCTCGGCACCACCAGCGAAATTACACTTTTTGAATTTGAACCACAGGAGTAACGTGATGTCCCTTGAAGCTTTTCGCACTGAAGCAAGGAGTTGGTTAGACGAAAATTGCCCAGCTTCTATTCGAACGCCTATGCCAGCCAATGAATATCCCGGTGGTGGCAAGAATGCGAAATATAAAAATCCAGAAACGAAGTTGTGGTTAGACCGAATGGGCGAGAAGGGTTGGGTCGTACCCACCTGGCCAAAAGAATATGGTGGTGGCGGATTAGAAGCTGCGGAAGCCAGGATTCTTCGTGAAGAAATGGGCCGCATTAATGCCAGACCGGCCCACGTCGGTATGGGTATCTCCATGATCGGGCCGGCTCTTCTGGAATATGGTAACGATGAACAAAAGGCGCTACATCTGCCGCAAATTGCCAAGGGAGAAATCTGGTGGTGCCAGGGTTATAGCGAACCAAACTCCGGATCGGACTTGGCCAGCTTACAAACCAAAGCAGTTGTTGACGGTGATGATTACATTATCAACGGTCAGAAAGTCTGGACTTCCGGCGCTGATAATGCCGATTGGATATTTTGTCTAGTGCGGACAGATCCGAAAGCACCTAAGCATCTAGGTATTACCTTTATTCTGTTCGATATGACGTCGCCGGGAGTGGCGGTCAAACCCATCAAACTGATCAGTGGCCTATCACCCTTTTGTGAAACGTTTTTTGAAGATGTTCGAGTGCCTCGAAAGAACGTTGTGAGTAATGTAGGTGAAGGCTGGACTGTGGCAAAACGTCTGCTTGAATACGAGCGCACGTCTATTGGCGGCGGCATTGGCGGCGGACAAAAAGGTGCCTCGGTTAAAGACATTGCTCTTCAGTATGTCGGCACGAATGGCGGTAAATTGGCCGATCTAGACCTGCGGGATGACATTGTGCAGCAGTCAATGGATGACCGCGCTTTTGGATTGACTGTGCGCCGTAATCTCGAAGAGTCAAAGTCGACTAAAGCGCCGAGCTTTGCTTCATCAATGTTCAAACTTTATGGAACCGAACAAAACAAAGACCGTCATGAGTTGATGTTGCGTGCGATGGGTTCTCAAATGCTCGGTTGGGAAGGGGAAGGGTTTGAGGATAATGAATTGACGTTGACCCGTGCCTGGTTACGAACCAAAGCGAATTCGATTGAAGGCGGTACCTCGGAAGTCCAACTCAATATTATCGCTAAGCGAGTGCTAGGTTTACCAGACTAGCCACGACAGCTGGTGATGAATAACATTTGAGCGGTATTTAAGCAACGCTGTCTATTTAGTGCTGTCTATTTAGTCTGTTGGCGATCGACTGTTTCCAATCTGCGATGTCACTGTCGTCGGATTCATACACTAGAAAGCCAAGGCAGATGCCTCCGGTGTCGGCTCGCTGCCACATCACTTCACCAACAAGAAAGATCGGTTTCTGCTCTGGCATATCAATACAAAGGCGCAGGATAGAACCCAGGGCGATATCTTCGTCTACGACTACCTGTATACCATTGGCAGAAAAACCCAATGAATTACACATCACGACACTGGGCTGCGACGCGCTTGCCGCGGACAAGACTTCGGTCTTTATGTCATTACGGTCAACAAATATCAGTTTGTTGGCAGCCGTGATACGTACCGCTAAGGTACATTCTTGTTTCTTGTTGAGCTTTTTGCGGTCTTCGTCGAGCCGATCCACCTCGGACTTGTGCTCTCTAATCAATTTACGGTATGAGCGCAGCTCGTCAAGGGAAGGCTCGGCGTTTGCAGTAAAGCTGCCGCGAGGGCAGGCAAGATCTGGTGAAGTTGCTTATCTATCCGAGGTGCCTTCTTTGCTTTAGCGGTGTATGAGGGCCCGAGCGACCTCTTCCATAAGGGCTTCATTCGTGAAATAGACTGTGATATTCCCAGCAGCGACAACCAAATTGTAGGGTCATTCAGAGGCAGTGCCAGCAGGTGGGCAGGTGGTTTATAATATTCATCCGTATTCGTCGAAGTAGCGTGTCATGGCCGAGCAAAAAGCTAGTCCAACCTCCCATTCCTTCTACTCCCAGAGACTGCGGATTCATTACCTCGATTGGGGTAATCCAGACGCACCGCCTTTGTTATTAGTCCATGGCAATCGAGATCACTGTCACAACTGGGACTGGGTGGCGGAATCGCTGCGTGACCAATATCACATTATCGCGCCGGATTTCCGCGGTCATGGAGATTCAGAATGGGTGATGGGCAGCGCTTATAGCCACAGCGAGTATGTCTACGATCTAGCTCAGTTGATTCACCAACAGAATCTGGCGCCACTACATATCATTGCGCACTCTTTGGGTGGCGGTGTGGCGCTGCGTTATGCCGGTATCTATCCCGAGAATGTCAAAAAAATGATCGTCATCGAAGGCACTGGAGGGCCGCCGCAAATGTACAATCCGCCGCCGGTTCATGAGCGGATGCGGGAGTGGATCGAAAGCACCCGCAAGATGGCAGGACGTACGGCGCGCAAATATCCCAGTCAGGATGATGCCTTCAATCGTATGCATGAAGAAAACAGCCACCTGCGGGCTGATCAAGCGAGGCACCTGACCATTCATGGTTCCAATCAGAATGAAGATGGTACCTACAGTTGGAAGTTTGATAACTACACACACGTGATGACGCCCTTCGATATGAATATAGAACAGACTCGCGAGTTGTGGAAACGCATTGACGCGCCGATCTTATTGATGAGCGGTTCCGAGAGTTGGTTCGCCGCGCACCGCCAGGAAGATCCTACCATTCACTTCCAAAACGCTCGGCATGTACAGGTCAAAAATGCCGGGCACTGGGTCCAGCATGACCAGTTGGATGAGTTTCTTGGCTTAACCCGAGACTTCTTCGCAGAAGAATAAAAATGTTCTTCTAGTCGTGAAAATCGAGAGCAGGGTTGAACCAGTGCAGTAGCGCCGGAATCTCAGATCGAGCGAAGCTGTGAGTGAGACCGTCAATCACCCTGAATGTCACCTCGGCCCCGAACTCGACGAGTTGTTGGTTCGCCATATGAGCCATTTCGACCGGGAACATCCAATCGTCTGAGCCGTGCACCAGATAGACAGGTCTGTTCGCAATAAACCTAATTTGGCCGGTCATCACGAGATCAGGATGGAGTACACCGGAGAAGGGTGCTAGATGGGTAAAGGGCGATTCTTCATGACATCCTGCCAGCAAAGAGTAGCTGCCCCCATCGGACATGCCCGTCAGCAGTATGTGCGATTCATCGACCTTCCATTGGCTTTTGACGAACTCCAATATGGCCAGCAAAGGCTGTAGGTCGTGTTCTTCACCCATCAACGACCAGGTATCTTGCTGAGACGTTGGCGACACTAGAATGAAGCCTCGGGTTCTGGCTTCGCGTAGCCATGCCCAGAGAAAGTCAGCGCCGTGCCCGGTGCCACCGTGCATCGCGATCACAACGGCAGCGGGTTTTTCAGGATCCAAATGTTCCGGTATATAAAGACTGAATCCGCCGCGTTTATCTCGTTCATTGTTGGAGGACAGAATCCCACTTTTCTCAGGATCAGCGGTCTGCATACCTTCAGCGAGCCGGACCAGAGTGGCTGGGTCTTGACGGACCGCGGTTTCTACAAAATATTTGTTCACTGGTGAGAGAAATTCCGCGAGAGGGTAGATGTATTCTTGCGCCCGCACATGGGCTCGCATGCCTTGCATGACCCTACCAAAACCTTCTTCGTGTTGGTGCAAGCCTTGGCAGGCCCTTAATGCATAGTGGCAACCTTGCTTCATCATGTCGCCGAAGTGGCTCAGGTCTTCGGGAAAATCTAGCGTCTGAAAAGTCTCGAAGTCTATTTTAAGTTCTTCTTCGAAGGGCGTTATGAATTCCGCCAGCTGAGCAAATTTGTTGGGGTGTAAACTTCGTTGTACCTGCTCGAATGCTTCGAGGAGCACTAGGAGTTTTGGCACGATCGCGGTAATTGCATTTTGTAATTTGTCTAAATCGGTCGACATGTGGATCATCGGTTGGCAGCTTTAACAAAACACTATACGTTAACCCCATGCCGGATTTCACCTACCATGTACCGCCACCCTGCGATGAACCGATTGACATTGTTTATGTCGATGATCACGTTCTCGTGGTCAGTAAACCCTCTGGGTTGCTGTCGGTACCCGGCCGCTTTGTAAAGGACTGCGTGCTGAATCGTCTAATTTTCGACTATCCTGATTCTCGTATTGTGCATCGGCTAGATTTGGATACCTCAGGGTTGTTGGTACTTGCGCAATCGAAGCTCGCAACATCGGAGCTAAATCGGCAGTTTCGTGAACGCACCATTGAAAAGGCTTATGAAGCCATTGTTGCGGGTCTTGTCGAGCAGTCAGAAGGGGAGATTAATTTACCGATTGCTCCGGACCCTGATAATCGGCCCCGACAGCTGATTGACGATGCCGGTAAAGCCGCATTAACAAAATTTACTGTGATTGCCCGGGACCATGAGGATAGTCGAGTGGCGTTGTTTCCTGTTACCGGTCGCAGTCATCAGTTACGAATTCACATGGCTGCTATTGGCCACCCGATTCTAGGGTGTGATCTCTATGCAACTCCAGTGGCCTTAGCAGCGTCGCCAAGGTTATTACTCCACGCCGCAAAGCTAACGATTCACCATCCTAAATCCGGTCAGCCATTAACCTTTGAATCTCCTGTGCCCTTTTAAAAATAAGCGCCTTATCTAAAACGGTCCTATCTCCGGCCGAGTCGCTTCTTCTTGTTCTGGACGTAGTCCACCAGAAGATATTCACCAAGATTATGAGGTTCGGTATAGAACACTCGACCACCATTGATCTTGGTCATTTGATCGACAAATGCTTTGAGGTAAGCACTTTCATCCAGCATAAAAGTATTGATGGTGATGCCCTTGGTGGTGCAATTACGGACTTCCCGTAGAGTTTTGCTAATGGTCGCTGGGGTAGGTGGGTAGGCGAATATCGGGCGTCCATCTTCAAGGTGAGCGGTTGGCTCGCCATCGGTGATCATAATAATCTGGCGAGAACCCTGCTGGTGCTTGGCAAGCTTTTTCTCCGCGAGGATCAATGCGTGCTGAATGTTTGTTCCGAGCAAATAATCGTCGTACTGCAAATAGGGTAGATCGTGGGCTTGTATGTCCTTGGCAACAGCAGAAAACCCGACAACGTATAAGCTATCACGAGGATAGGCACTGGTGATGAGTTGATGTAGGGCCATTGCAACCTTCTTCGCCGATTGAAACGAGCCACGAAGCGCCATGGACCAGGAGAGATCTACCAGTAGCACTGTCGCGGTTTGGGTAATCTGTTCGCTACGATAGATTTCAAAATCTTCCATTTGCAATCGAAGCGGTGCGCCGGGGCCTTCGCGATTAATCGCATTACGCATGGTGCGAGGCATATGAAGATGGAAGGGGTCACCAAACTCGTAGGGCTTGGATTCTTCCATTCGCTCGCCAAACCGGCCCTCTTCCGGGGTCGCGTGGTTACCCATATTCTGTTTTTTCAGGCGCTGATAGATTTCCCCGAGGGCTTTTTGGCCGAGGTTTCGACTACCTCGCGGAGTCAGCTCATATTTCTCGCCGTCCTTTCTAACGTAGCCGGCATCCTCTAATGCCTTCATCAATTTTTGCATTTCTTCGAGATTTTCCCGGGCATCATCGCCGAGCAACTCCTGTAGTTTGTCGGCATCGATGTTGTC
>JBLHQQ010000102.1:0-8563 GCA_047625245.1 Candidatus Azotimanducaceae bacterium | reverse complement strand
CGGCATCATACATGACCTAAACGTCAGTGCCACCTAGTTGGATTGGGTTGTTTTTAAGGGCTCTCCTGACGTGTGACAAGAGCATAGTGAACGGCACCTGCTTTTTTTTGTCGTCCTATGCGAGTGCCAATCGGGACATGCTCAAGCTGATGACCACTCTCAACGTAAACTTGGCCCGCTTCGGCCAAAAGAGTGGGTCGCATCAATTGGGTCAGGAGTTCCGATAAATCATCATCAACAAAGGGCGGATCGAGAAAAATTAAATCAAAAGGAGGCCCGTTATATTTCGTCAACCAGTGCCGAGCGTCCGCTAATTCGCACAGGTAACGGTCCGTTGCCGCTCCAAGAGTTCGCAAATTGGACATAAGAGCGTGGTGAGCTGGAGGCTGGCAATCAAGCATAGTGCAATGTTGTGCTCCCCTGGATAGTGCTTCGAGGCTAAGAACGCCACTTCCAGCGAATGGTTCCAGACATCTGGCCCCATGAATGTCGGCCTTAACCCAATTGAATAGTGTTTCTCTTACGCGGTCGGGAGTCGGGCGAATCTCTTCGAGGTCTGCGAACTGAATCTGTCGGCTGCGCCATTCGCCGCCGATGATCCTTAGGCGGCGATGAGCGTTAGTCACTATTGCGGCGGCCAGTTTTTGATATGGAGGTCCTGCTGAGGGAATGGAATTTCGATGCCAGAGCGCTTCAACTCACGAAAAATTCCCATTAACACGTCACTTCTCACGTTGGTAAGGCCCTCTTTTGGATCTTCGATCCAAAATTGCAAATCGAAATCAATAGAGCTTGTTCCGAGCGCTATCAGATTACAAACGGGTGTGGGTTGCTTCGAAATGCGTTCTACACTTGTCGCTACGCCGATAGCAATTTGTTGCACAACCTCAAGATCTTCTGTTGTGTAAGATACACCGAAGGGTGCGTGTATACGCACGACTCGATCAGAGCGAGACCAGTTCACGACTCCTTCACTCATAAATCGATCATTTGGCAACAGCAGTTCGGTGCCTTCACGGGTACGGAGTGCAACGTATCTGGCTTGCATTGAGGTAATCCAACCCATCTGCCCTTCAATCTCGATCACATCTCCAGGTTTTATCGAGCGATCCGCGAGGAGCGTAAAGCCGGCCAGGAAGTTAGCGATAATTCCCTGTAATCCAAGACCAATACCTAGCCCCACGGCACCACTAAATACCGCCAGAGTTGTAATGTTAAAACCAACAATTTGGAAGGCGATCAAGAGTGCGATGATGGGCAATAACACATTCATGATTTTACCAATCAAGGCTTTCACTGCGGGATTGAGTTCGTCGATCTGCTCAATCCTATCCTGGAGAAGTTTGCTGATCATGCTCGCCCCCCAAAATAACAGAGCGAAATACACTAGGGTTTTGACGATATCGAGCAAACTGATCTCAATCCTTTGACCTACATCATTGGTACCCAGGGGAATTGCCAGGCTCTGCATTTGGTCTATAACTGGCCCGAGAGCGCCAAATGCGTCGAGTGCTGCGATTGGCCAGGCGACATAGAAGGCGAAGCTTGACCAGAAGGGCGACTGGATGACCAGTGTGACCATTCGAATGACGATCCATGCGTTCATCAAGGCGATGGTCGCGCTGACCCATTCTGTAGGGCGTCCCGCGCTTCCAAGACCGAGGCTGATCATCGCGATGGTGAAATAAAGGATTAATGGCACGCCTAGAATGGCGATAGCATCGACAAGGCGGTTGATGAAGGCGATATCGACCCGATTCCCCAGACTTTTTCGTACAAAGTCTTGAAAGAGGTGGCCAAACATGGCGGCGGGAACAATCGCTGCGACAATTAGGCCTAGCTGTATGGCCACATCGATGTTCAACAACGTATCCTGCGCCCAGGTTAACCATTCCTGAGCAAGTGAGGTCAGGCCATCGAGGGGGACAAATTCGTCTAGAACTGACTTTTCAGTTTCTTCCATTTGGCAAGAATAACCGAAATTGAAGGCAGTCGCTCCATTCCGAGAAAGCCTTTGCGGTACGTATCCAATCTCCGGATAATCCGCTACTCATTGAAGTTGCGAATCGCAACTTCGTGGAATTGTTGGTATTGGTGGATAATTCGATGAGTGATGCAGAAACAAACCAAAAGCCGGGGTTTTTTTCCCGAGTAAAGACTGGTTTGTCGAAAACCCGATCAAAGTTTTCAGAAGGAATGGGTCGTCTCATTTTGGGCGAAAAGCTGATCGACGATGAGTTGCTTGAGGATATCGAAACACTGTTGTTAACCGCGGATGTTGGTGTCCCGGCCACAACTGAGATTATTGGCGACCTTACTCGCAAGGTTGCTCGAAAGGAACTGGCGAATTCTGGTGCCCTTTACGAGCATCTGCAGTTACAACTCACGGATATGCTGAAAGAAGTTGAGGCACCACTGGTCATTGATGATGACCATCATCCATTTGTCATATTAATGGTTGGCGTTAATGGAGCGGGCAAAACCACAACAATAGGAAAGTTAGCGAAACAGTTTCAAGCAGAAGGTAAATCGGTTTTGCTTGCTGCAGGGGACACATACAGAGCGGCAGCAGTTGAGCAACTGAAGGTTTGGGGCGAGCGGAACGACGTGCCTGTAATCGCCCAAGGAACCGGTGCGGATAGTGCATCGGTGATCTTTGATGCGCTAGAGGCAGCTCGCTCACGGCGTGTTGATGTGCTGATTGCGGATACAGCCGGCCGCTTGCAGTCAAAGAAAAACCTGATGGATGAATTGTCGAAGATCAAACGAGTATTAGGAAAGCTCGATGAGTCTGCCCCACATGAGGTGATGTTGGTGCTGGATGCGACAACCGGGCAGAATGCAATTTCTCAGGCAACTCAGTTTCAAGCGGCTGTTGCTGTATCGGGTATTACGTTGTCCAAATTAGACGGGACGGCGAAAGGAGGGGTTATTTTTGCTATTGCGAAGCAGCTACAGCTACCCATTCGCTTTATTGGTGTGGGCGAGAAGGTTGATGACCTTCGAGAATTTCGTGCGGAAGAATTTGTTCAGGCGCTCTTTGAGCAATAGCGCATGATTCGCTTCGATCAGGTCAGTAAACGTTATGAGGGGGGTAAGGAAGCCCTCTCTGGGGTTAGTTTTGAGTTGGCGGATGCTGAGATGGCATTTCTAACGGGCCACTCTGGTGCCGGTAAAAGCACTTTAATGAAACTGATCATTATGATGGAACGTCCTAGTCAGGGTCAGGTATTCCTTCAGAACCAAAACCTAAATCGTCTGGCTCGGCGACATATCCCCGAGATGCGTCGAAATGTTGGGGTTGTTTTCCAAAACCACCAGCTGCTGTTCGATCGCACTGTGTTTGACAATGTTGCGCTGCCTCTAGTCGTGGCAGGCTATCAACCTAGAGAAATAGGCCGACGGGTCCGGGCCGCCCTTTCTAAGGTAGGCTTGTCCGATAAGGAATCTCGATTTCCCGTTGCCTTATCGGGCGGTGAACAACAACGGGTAGGCATTGCTCGAGCCGTTGTGAACAAGCCTCCGGTCTTGTTAGCCGATGAACCGACCGGAAATCTTGATCCAGAACTCTCTGCAGAAATCATGAATCTATTCCAACAGTTTATGCAGGTTGGGGTCACCATATTGATAGCGACTCATGATCTTGAACTGGTCAAGAAAATGGGTTTGCGCCAGTTAACCCTGAATCACGGGCGATTGGACGGCTGATGGTGAAAACAACAATCAAAGGCGCCAGCACCCATGCGCTGGGTATAAAAGATAAGGTCTGGGCTACAGGGGCTCATCACCGGGAAACCTGTGTTAAAACTCTGAGGGATCTTCTTGCGAACTGGGTCACCAGCTTGATGACCTGGCTGGTGATTGGTATTGCGTTAGCGCTACCGGCAATTCTCTATCTGCTGCTGGCCAACGCTGGTAGCCTGGGAGGAGGGTTTGATGGAAGTGCTCGAATCAACCTATATCTCGCGAAGAACCAAAATTTGCCGTCTCTTCTGGCAGAAATAAGGGCCTATCCCGAAATCGAAAACGCCGAGCTGATTCACGCAAACGATGCCCTGAAAAGTTTTGAAGCTGAAACGGGTTTCGGCAACATTCTCCTCAGTCTGCCCAACAACCCCTTACCGGATGTTATCGAGGCTCAACCTGAAAGCCTGTCGCCCGCAGAGCTAACCATGCTGGTCACGCAACTGGAAGCTGTCGCCGGTGTTGAGCGCGCCGCGGTTGATCTCGAATGGATCGAACGACTCTTTGCCATCCTGGCTCTTGGAGAACGGTTCGTGACAACCCTAGGGCTATTCTTGTCTCTCGGCGTAGTTTTGGCGATTGGCAACACCATCCGCCTGGCGATCGAAAACCGACGGGCGGAAATTGAAATTATCAAGCTCGTCGGCGCCACGGACGCCTTTGTTCGACGGCCCTTCTTGTACCTCGGGTTTTGGTATGGTTTTGGCGGCGCTCTCATTGCATGGGTGATGGTGCAACTGAGTTTGCTGGTGTTAAGCGGTCCGATAGAGGAGCTTTTAGATTCTTATCAGAACCAGTTTTCCTTAGCAGGATTAGGTCCGGCGACAACTTTTAGCCTGTTTGCGGTGGGTATTGGATTGGGTGTTGGCGGTGCTAGTATCGCAGTTAGTAGGCACTTGCATACTATAGAGCCCTCTTAAAATAAGTATATTTGGTGGTGGGTTTTCCTTTTGTTGTTAGATTGTTGTGGTAAAAGGGAGATTTTACGTGATACCTGTTATTGATCAGACAAGATGGTAGAATTCGCCTCCCGCGAATAAGAGTCGACTATGGGTACAAATATTCTACCGATGGACGTGCTTTCTCCAGGTGCAAACCTTGAGGCGTACATTCAATCCGTCAATAGCATTCCAATGCTCAGCAAAGATGAGGAAGTGGAGCTGGCCAATCGCCTGTTTCATGACGAAGAGCTGGATGCTGCTCGCCAGTTGGTGCTAGGGCATCTGCGATTTGTGGTTTACGTTGCTCGCTCGTACTCAGGCTATGGTCTTTCTCAGGCGGATCTGATTCAAGAAGGTAACGTTGGGTTGATGAAGGCGGTTAAACGATTTAATCCTGAATATGGTGTTCGTTTGGTTTCCTTTGCGGTGCATTGGATAAAAGCGGAAATGCATGAATACATTTTGAAGAACTGGCGCATCGTAAAAGTTGCGACCACTAAAGCGCAGCGCAAACTATTCTTCAATCTTAGAAGCTCAAAACAGCGTCTGGGTTGGATGAACGATGCCGAGGTTAACCACATTGCGAGCGAGCTTGGTGTTGAGCCTGCTCAGGTGCGACAGATGGAAGGCCGATTATCGTCTAGAGATGAAGCCTTTGATGCGGGTCCTGAGGATGAGGAATTTGCAGTTCGTCCTGCGCAATACGTTACGCGTGACGGCGACAACCCAGCCGATATTGTTGAGTCGAATATCAATAGTGAGCGGGAGCGGGCGCAGCTTCGAGAGGCCTTTGTTCGCCTGGATGATCGTGCCCAAGAAATTGTTCGACGTCGCTGGTTAACCGATGACAAGTCCACATTGCACGAGCTCGCTGCAGAATTTAGCATTTCAGCTGAGCGAGTCCGTCAGCTAGAACAAAATGCTCTGAAAAAATTGCGTAAAGAGATTGCTGCTTAGCCGGTGATTCAACCTTCATGATAAAAATTCTGCTCATCTTCGCAGCTCTCTCGGGACTTGTTGCCGTGGCATTGGGAGCTTTTGGGGCGCATGGCTTAAAAAACAAACTGGCACCAAACCTGATGTCTGCTTTCGAAACTGCGGTGCAGTATCAGGCGATCCACACCCTCGCAATTCTAACAGTCTGTTTGTTGAGTCTTCACTTCGGTCGGGGTATCTGGTTTCAATACTCAGGGCTAAGCTTCAGTATTGGGATTTTGCTTTTTAGTGGCAGCCTCTATGGCCTAGCGCTAACAGGCATGCGCTGGCTGGGTCCCGTCACACCTCTTGGCGGGCTGTTCTTCATGATCGGTTGGGCGCTCATGTTGCTGGCGACAATCAAGCACGTCACGGACCAGTAAGCTCATGACGGAAAACCATCGCCGGCCCATTCGTAGTTTTGTGATTCGTGAAGGCAGAATGACGCCTGGGCAAAGACGCGCTTTGGAAGAAGCTTGGCCGGACTATGGTCTTGAAGTCTCAGACGGGCTGTTGGATCTTGATAGCTTATTCTCAAACTCGGCACCGACTATTTGTGAAATTGGCTTCGGCATGGGTGATTCTCTTTTTGAAATGGCTGAGAAAAATGCTCGCTTGAATTACATTGGCGTTGAGGTTCACCGCCCCGGAGTCGGGCACTTGTTAAAACTCGCTGAAGAATCGTCTCTCAACAACCTAAAGGTTTTTGCTGAAGACAGCATAGACGTTCTAACAGAATGTATACCGCCAAAGAGCCTAGACGGTATTCAGATATTCTTTCCGGATCCATGGCACAAAAAGAAACATCATAAGCGGCGCCTGATCAGTGAAAGTTTTTCTGAGTTATTAGAGGGCCGGCTGAAGACCGGTGGTGTATTACATATTGCGACTGACTGGTCGCACTATGCCGAATCCATTGCGGAGACTCTATCGAGCTGGCAAAAAACGTCCATACCCGAACGCGTCGAAACTAAATACGAACGGCGTGGCATCGGGCTTGATCATGAGGTTTTTGACCTCGCTTACGTTGCTCGTTAGGGCGTTGCTAACATCAGAAGCTCATTGAGAAACTGCAGTCCACGGTAAGTAGGCGTGACGCGGTCATCCGCTACTGTGACCATCTCCCTGGCGACAGCGGCTTGAAGAAAATCATCTAGTGCAGACTTTGGTAGTTTTGTCCGTGTGCTAAAAGCGGATATAGAAAACCCTTCATTCATGCGCAATGTATTCATTAAATATTCGAGCAGCATGTCGTTTGGATCAATCGTCCGATGGTTGGATTTTTGGCCGGCGAGATAGTCTGCGGGCATTCGAGTTTTGGTCGTTCGAATAATCGCCTCGGGCAATGTGATTTTGCCATGGGCTCCAGCTCCAATACCGAGATAGTCTCCGAACTGCCAGTAATTGAGGTTGTGTTTTGCCTGTCGATTGGGTTTTGCAAAGGCGGACACCTCATAGCGCTCGTATCCAGCTGCACTCAGGCACTCAAGACCGCGTTCGTAGATCTCCCAAAGCGTATCATCATCGGGTAGTGTCGGTGGTCGTTTGTAAAAGACCGTATTGGGTTCCAGGGTTAGCTGGTACCAGGATATGTGTTCAGGTCCGAGCGTTATGGCCGATTCAAGATCCTGCAGAGCGCCCTCTGGATTCTGATCCGGAAGACCGTGCATAAGGTCCAAATTAATGTTCGTAAAGCCTGCCTCACGGGCCGCGTAGTGCGCCTCTGTCACTTCGTTTGCGGTGTGGATACGACCGAGGATAGATAGATGCTGATTCGAAAAACTCTGGACACCGATGCTCAATCGATTGATCCCCGCAGATCGATACCCGGCGAACTTTTCATAATCTGTGGTGCCGGGGTTTGCCTCTAAGGTCACCTCACAGTCAGCTGCTAAATTAAGCCGAACATGAAGCGCATCCATCAATGAGGCCATCGCCTCCGATGAGAACAAACTTGGTGTGCCGCCTCCCATGAATACCGAATCTATTGAACGACGATCAATCCCTGCGCCGTGAGTACTAAGATCTTTCTCCAAATCCTGCAGAAGTGAATCGATGTATAGTTGTTCTGGCAGATCTCCTTTTGCCTCGTGTGAATTAAAGTCGCAATAGGGGCATTTCCGGACGCACCAGGGAAAATGGATGTAAAGCGATAATGGGATGTCAGTAGGCATTGATTAGCCGATTAAACTCAAGCAACGCTTTACCCCGGTGACTGAACTGACGCTTATATGCAGCGCTTAAGGTTGCGACGGAACTGCCTAGTTCCGGAACAAAGAACAAGGGGTCATAGCCAAAACCGCCATCACCGTCTGGCTCAGGCAAGATTTCCCCTTCCCAGGTTCCCGAGGCAATAATTGGCATAGGGTCAAGCGCATGTCGGAGATAGACGATGACACAGCGAAATTTTGCTGTGCGTTCGATAATCCCGTCGAGAGCGATGAGTAGTTTCTGATTGTTATCAGCGTCTGTGGCCGCGTCGCCTGCATAGCGGGAAGAATAAATGCCAGGTTGACCTAATAAGTAGTCAACTTCCAACCCAGAGTCATCTGCAATCGCAGGCAAACCAGAGATTTGCGATGAATAGCGAGCTTTAATAATGGCGTTTTCAACGAAGGTAGTACCGGTTTCTTCCGGGCTCTCAATATTGAAGTCAGCAGCAGTCAGGAGGTCGAAACTGACTGGCAGACAAGCCTTCATTTCCTGCACCTTCTTAGAGTTATTGGAAGCAAGGACAATTTTCATCAGTATTGCCTCATGAATTTCAGTTCGTAAGCTTCATCTTCTGCAAAGGGCTGCACGGTGATGGTAAACCGTAAACTATCCCTCTCGTCGATGAGTTGATTCGACAGATAGTAGATCGCCGATTTTTCGGTTACCTCGTCAAACTCCATCTGGAACAA
>JBLHQQ010000101.1:0-8624 GCA_047625245.1 Candidatus Azotimanducaceae bacterium | reverse complement strand
TCGCGCCTTATGCAGACCAAGATGTTTCAGGATTTTTTTGATAACCCCCGGTTCTTCAATACTAGCGATGGCCTTCATGTTACCGTCACACTGATCACATTTCTTAATTTCTATGTGGATGGCCGCCCCGTTAAAACTCGTTTCAACCGCTGTGCCCAGTACATGCCATATCCTTTCGGCTTAGGCACTAGTGACACCAACCTGCCAATGAATTCCATTCGGCTCAGAAATTCAGTTGCTCCATCATCATAAGGTGACTTAAGCTCAACAACGACATTACCGTGACCAGTAGGCGAAAGACGCTGTTCTGCAATAGCAGGACGGGTAATATATCTACACACTCGCTCAAGCTTCTTGCGCTGACTCGCTTGTTGATTACTATTTAATTTGCCGTTTCATTTTGTTAATGCAGCCAACAGCATCCCCACTCTTTGAACGTCATTCCCAGTCACGATTCTGCTCACCTGAATTCAAGAAAATTCAGTCTAGCGACTCGCGTTATAAATGCGATTAGCTCTGAGGTAACCCATTCGCCAACGAGCAGCCTTCTCTAGATTCTTTTAAGACTCGGCAGGCCGAGCGAAATGAGTGCTGCGAGCGCAACAAACACAGAGGAGATAAGAAGGCAGGGAATAAAGCCAGCCATCTGAAACACCCAGCCGGACAAAACTGTACCCAGCAGCCTGCCCAATGCGTTAGCCATATAATAAAAACCAACATCCAGGGATAAACCATCCCGGTCGGCGTAGCTCACAATCAAGTAGCTGTGAAGGGAGGAGTTGACCGCAAACACCCCACCAAATATCAGCAGTCCTCCGATCAATACCAATTCTGGATTAGCGCCTGACCCCATCCCAACCGCGATCAGTGCAGGAATGAAAGTCAAACCACAGGCCCACCGAAAAGCACTCGTGCCATCCGGAATTTTGCCTTCGGCTGACCCTGTAATTTTCGGCGCTATGGTCTGTATCAATCCATAGCCGATAACCCAACTCGCCAGGAACCCGCCTACAGACCAATAATCCCAGCCAAAGTTTACGGAAAGATAAATAGGCAACGCCACAACAAACCAGACGTCCCTTGCACCAAACAAAAATAGCCGGGCTGCCGATAAACTGTTGATCGGTTGACTCTTAGAAAAGATCTCGGTGAACTTTGGTTTTGCTTTCGACCGACCCAGGTCTTTCTTCAGCAGCACAAGGCTCGCAATCCAAACTAATCCTAGCGACAGAGCCATGATCATCACCGCATTTTGAAATCCAACCGAACTGAGCAGAACACCACCGAGAAAAAACCCCACCCCTTTGAGGGCATTCTTTGAACCGGTTAGCACCGCAACCCACGCATAAAGTTTGTTCTGCTTATCGTCAGGGACCAGCAGTTTGATCGAGCTTTTAGCGCTCATCTTATTCAAGTCTTTGGCGATGCCTGATAACGCTTGAGCAGCCATGACCCAGGGTACGGTCAACAGTGCAGCGGGGACTAACAACATACCAAGAGCGAATACCTGCAAGCCTAAACCAATATTCATGGTTCTCTGCAAACCAATACGAGCGCCTAGCCAGCCTCCCAATAGATTGGTGATAACGCCAAACACTTCATAGAACAAAAACAGCATCGCGATCTGTAGAGGGCTGTAACCCAAGGCATGAAAGTGCAGCACCACCAACATTCGAAGGGCGCCATCGGTCAGAGTGAACGCCCAGTAGTTACCGGTAATCAACAAATACTGCTTCACCTCCGAGGTTAAGCTGGTTGCTGATTTTGAAGAGTTGCTGCTCACAGTGCTGTAGAGTTTCCGACCATTTCTACAAGCTCTGCAGTCCTGTTGGCATATCCCCACTCATTGTCATACCAGGCATATAGTTTGAGCTGGGTGTCATGAATCACCATGGTGGATAGTGCATCGATAATGCTAGACCGTGGATCGGTACGGTAATCGATGGATACCAGAGGGCGTTCTTCGTAACCCAAGATACCTTTGAGTTCATTTTCTGCCGCCCTCTTGAATAACCCATTGACCTCCTCCGCCGTTGTTGCCCGTTCGAGTTCGAATACACAATCAGTAATTGAAGCATTAGCTAGAGGCACACGGATCGCGTGTCCATTTAGTTTGCCTTTTAGTTCTGGAAAAATATGCGTGATCGCAGTTGCCGACCCCGTTGTGGTTGGGATTAAGCTCATGCCGCTAGCCCGAGCACGACGCAGATCCTTGTGGGGAGCATCCAGTATCGTCTGAGTGTTGGTGACGCTGTGAATGGTCGTCATGCTGCCGTGAACGATGCCAAGGTTTTCCTGCAATACTTTGACAACCGGTGCCAGACAGTTAGTTGTGCAGGAAGCCGCTGTGACAATCGAGTGCTGGACGGGATCATAAAGCCCCTCGTTGACACCCATCACAATATTGAGCACACCCTCTTCCTTTACGGGCGCCGTCACCACTACTCTTTTAACACCCTGCTTGAGATAGCCTTCAAGCACCGATTTGGTTTTCATTTTACCCGAGGCTTCGATCACAACATCACAGCCGGACCAATCGGTTTCTTCAATCAACTTATTCTGTGTACAGCGAATGATGTGTTCACCCACCGACAAATTGTCTTCACTTGCCGTCGCGTTGTGATGCCAGCGACCATGCACAGAATCGAAGGTCAGCAGATGGGCATGGGTTTCAGCATCTCCAGCAGGATCGTTGATCTGGACGATCTGTACATCCGGATTGTCGAAGATCACCCTCATAGTTAATCGACCCATCCGACCAAAGCCATTAATGCCAATTTTGATTGTCATACTGTTACCACCTAACCTTTTGTGTGGAGGTTTTTATTCAGCCCACCCCAGCGGACGCCTTTCGAACTCACTGCCTCAATGCAACCGGACCGACCATTTCTACGGAATAGTAGATCTGATTGGCCTGAAAGTTCTCGTGCTTTAACTACATCGCCACTCTCAATCAATACAAGCGAACCTGCAGTCACATAAAGACCCGCCTCAACGACACATCGGTCCCCGAGGGAAATACCAATACCTGCATTAGCACCCAGCAGACTGTTTTCGCCTATCGAGTTGATCTGTTTCCCGCCGCCGGACAAGGTCCCCATAATAGAAGAACCGGCACCCACATCGGAGCCTTCGCCAACAATAACGCCAGGGGTGACCCGTCCTTCAACCATCGCGGCACCAATCGTGCCTGCATTAAAGTTGACGAACCCCTCATGCATCACCGTCGTCCCCGGCCATAAATGCGCGCCCAGCCTGACTCGATCCGCGTCAGCTATGCGAACCCCAACTGGTATGACGTAATCGACCATACGGGGAAACTTATCGATTGAAAATACGCTGAATTGCTGATCGGCTGCCGCTAGTGGCTCACGTAAATCATCAATTCTTTCGGGTAGAACCGGCCCGGCAGAAGTCCAGGCCACATTGGTTAACAAACCAAATATACCCTCAAGGTTCATGCTGTTTGGAGGACGTTGACATTCCGAGAGAAGATGCAGTCGCAGATAGACCTCTTCGATCGACGTCGGCTCGGCATCAAAATCATCAATGCTCACCTCCACATGGTCCGACTCAATCAATCCACATTTTTGTGCGAAACAAGCTCGCTTACTCTGATTATTGGCTCGTGGAAACCAGGTGTCCAACACAACTCCTGTCTTCACATCTTTGTAGCGATGACCCCAACGTTTCATAATTTCACCCACAGTTGTACCTACAGTTTGCGATGGCTAGTATATGCACCCCAAAGGTCAATCACCATGAAATGAACCGTCGGCATTAACGCTGACTGGCGCGTTCAAGAAAGTGCCAGTAACATAGCCCCATGAAAAACCTGACGTTTACCGCAACAGCGGATAGAGGCAGTGTTTCCGCCATTCACCAGTCAGCAGAAAAGCCCATGGCTCGATTTGTCATGGGTCACGGGGCTGGAGCGAACATGAGTCACCTGCACATGCAAAGTCTGGCGAATGCATTGGCAGCCAACAATATTGAGACCCTGCGCTATAACTTTCCTTACATGGAAACTGGTGGCGGTCGAACCGACAGCCTGCCTGTCTGCCTTGAAACCATCGGCAATGCCCTCGAGTTATCCAACGGACTGAAACCCGAACTGCCAACATTCCTCTGCGGTCACTCCTTTGGCGGCCGCATGAGTTCTCATTTTGCCTCTGAGCGACAACCGAGCATTAACGGAGTTGTGTATTTTTCTTTTCCTCTTCACGCCAGCAAGAAACCAGACACAAAACGCGCAGCGAATCTCAGTGACATAAAATTACCCCAGCTTTACATTTCTGGAACTCGCGATACGTTAGCGGATTTGGATCTATTAGAGCCGATCATTGGTACTCTCGCTAATGCCCAGTTGTACAAGGTTGCTACTGCCGATCACGGCTTTAAAGTTTTGAAGCGTACGCGGCAGTCAAACGAGGATGTCTACACAGAGGTAGGGCGTATCGTTCGAGAATTTGTTTTGGGAAACCTCTAATGTCAAAATCTTCGTCTTATACTCATTACCTAACAGGTAATCGCTAGCAGACGAAGGCGTCCAAGATATTATGTTAGATCCTGCTTGGTAAGGTTCCGCCGATACCATAAGGACCTGGTTAGAACAAAGATTCTAAGCCACTTTAACGCAGTAGGTGCATCGGCAGGTCGAGCACTGTCGGTATCTGAAACTCCCTCGGCACCCGGGCATGCTGACCAATCAGATAGCAGGCTAAACCAGCATTCGTCGCACCCTCATAATCTGCCCGATAGGTATCCCCAACGTAAACGGCTTCTTCTGGCGCAATATCTAGCGTTGCTAGAGTATCGAGAAAAATATCTGCATGAGGTTTGGGGCGACCATGGCTGACTGATGTCGTGACAATCTCAAAGGGTTTAAGTGACTTTCTGGCGAGCAGGTTCATGACCATTGGCTCGTAGTGAGTATTGGTGATTACCCCGGTTGTAAACTTTTTTGCACAGCTCGACAGAAAAGTGTGAACGCCGTTAACGGCGACGACACCGGCGGACCACTCTGTTGTATACAAGTCCGAAAACTGATCCAGCGTTCCACTGTCCGCTTCAATGCCCTGCTCTTCCAATAATCGTTTTGCAAAGTCCTGCATGGAGAACTCTCGCTGATGCGTCTCTGCCCAGGCATCTAGTTCGCCAAAGATACGATCGGTATCGGCGAGAAAGGACTCATAGTTGAGCGGGTAGGCTTGACCGGCGAGGCTTTGAACAAATTGGAAGGTGTCGGGATAGGACTGGCTAACCCTGCGAGCATCGTAATGTACGAGCGTGCCGAACAAATCGAACAGCACGCATCGCACAGTCAACTAGATAACCTGCATCTAGTCTAAGCCCTCTATTCCAATCCAGGAACCGGGAAGCTTTCACAGAAAGCTTCGACTTCGGCTTTGATAGATTTCAACTTGTCTTCATCCTCATGATTTTGCAGGCAATCCACAATCCAATCACCCAGTTGTTGCATATCCGATTCCACCATACCGCGAGCGGTTGCTGCGGGTGTGCCGATTCGAATACCGCTCGGACGAAGCGGTGGGTTTGGATCGTCAGGAATAATTTGTTTGTTCGTGGTGATCGCTGCTTTATCGAGAGTTTCTTCTGCAACCCGGCCATCCAGGCCGTAGCTGATATCAGTATTGACGACCATCATGTGATTGTCGGTACCACCAGTGACCAGAGACGCCTGACGATCCATGAGCACTTGCGCGAGTTTCTTGGAGTTCTTCAATACCTGGTGAGCATATTGCTTAAAGTCATCGGTCTGGGCCTTGAGAAGCGTGATGGCAATCGCTGCTACTGCGTTCATGTGAGGGCCACCTTGCAGGCCTGGAAATACAGATTTATCGATCTTCTTGGCAAATTCTTTTTTACACAAGATCAATCCGCCCCGGGGTCCCCGCAAGCTCTTGTGAGTGGTGGTGGTGACAACATCGAAACCATCGTCAAAGGGGTTTCGCATTGACCCACCGGCAACCAAACCGCCAAAGTGAGAAGCATCGCACATGGTAATGGCGCCTACTTCGTCAGCAATGGACTGAAATGCTGCGTAATCCATGTCGCGGGGATAAGACGTGTACCCGGCTAAGATCATTTTAGGCTTATGTTTAATCGCGTCTTTACGAATCTGATCAAAATCAATCGACCCGTCAGCAGGATTGGTCACATATCGAACAAAGTTAAAGATCTTGCCCATATGGGAAACCGGCGCACCGTGCGTTAGGTGACCGCCGTGGGACAGATCCATCGCCAAGATGGTGTCGCCAGGCTCAAGTAGACCCAAATATACTGCCTGATTCATCGCCGAGCCAGATAATGGCTGAACGTTGGCATGTTCACAGCGGAATACTGTTTTGGCACGATCTCGGGCCAAGTTTTCAATCTCGTCGGTGAATTCCTGTCCACCATAATATCGGCGACCGGGATAACCTTCGGAGTATTTATTGGTGAAAACGCTGCCGAGCGCGGCCAATACCTCAGGGAACGTGTAGTTCTCGGACGGAATCAGTTCAATACCGGATTTTTGGCGCTGTTCTTCGCCTTTTAGTGCGGCATAAACCGCAGGATCATTTTGTTCGAGGAACTCGAGGTTCGAAGTCACGGGCTATCTCCCTAAGATTTAAGTTGAGCGCCCAGGCGAACGGCATAATTGTCTGTTATAAACAACCCACACTTCCTGATGGTGGTCTCCATCTACTGCTGAATAAGCCAGTCTTCTCGCCAGTCATGTGGATGACGAATTTTAACCGTGCCGACACACAATTGAAACCGAATCAAAGGAATCGGTGCCTATCTGGTGTGCAAACGATTCATGCTGTTGTTTAATAGCGCTCAAGTAGATCGATCACAAACAGGAAGAACCATGGACGAACCACGTAAACTCACCGATGGACAACGTTTTAGAAGCGCCGGTACCCGCCACGGGCTGGTCGCTCTTGGCCTGTTCTTGGCCTGGACGGCCGCAGACAGCTGGTATTTGGCCACAGGACTGATGTTGGCAAACTTGCTCAGCATTGTCATGGCACTTGTCGCCGGAGCGTGGCTTGCAAGCATTGCCCACGAATGGGGGCATTTTGCCGGAGCACGATTCAGTAAATCCTACGCGCCAATTGTGCCCGATGTACGAGGCATCTTTATGTTTGGCTTTAACCATGCCAAAAACACCCGTAACCAGTTCATGGCCATGAGCCTTGGCGGCTCTGTGGCAAATTGGTCTCTGGTATTACTCATCTTTTTTCTCATTCCCATGGACAATGCCGGTCGAGCTGCACTGCTCGCCATGACCTTTGCCAAAGCCGTCAGCGTGGTGATCTTTGAATTACCCATTGTCTCAAGAGTGATGAACGGTGCTGACTCAGAAGAAGCGATTGAAGAGCAATTACGCAATGGTTCTGGAGATCGCGGAACTGTGTTGGGTTATGTATCCGGTGCCGCTGTTTGGCTGCTCGCCACTTAACCAACGCTTAAGTTAAGTTGATCGACAATCTGGCGACATAACTCGGCGGGCGGAAGCGAAATATTTAATGCTAAGCCTTCATCCGCTGGCTCCAGAATGGCTATCTGACTGCTAAGCAACTTTTTGTTCATGAATTCGTGGTTTCTTGCCGCCAGCCTGGATTGAATCAGTTCTTCCGAACCCGATAGGTGCACGCCACGAATATCTTGCTGGTTAATACCAAGGCGACGCCGATAGTTTTCTTTTAGTGCTGAACAGGCAAGTACTCCGTTACGACCTTCATCATTGACACCACGGATGAGTGACTCGAGACCATCCAGCCAGGGATAACGGTCCTCATCATTTAGCGGGATACCCTGGCGCATTTTCTCAATGTTAGCTTGCGGATGAAAATCGTCCGCATCAAAAAATACCCAATCTAAATGCTGAGCTAGCTGCTGCCCAACCGTGGACTTACCACAACCGCTGACGCCCCATAGAACAATGATCACAATAGTCTACCCCTTGGTATTCTTTGCAACCCAATCAGTGTGAAATACTCCCGGCCTATCCCTTCTCTGGTAGGTATGCGCGCCAAAGTAATCTCGTTGGGCTTGAACCAGGTTGAGTGGTAAATGGGAAGTGTGTAATGAGGACACGTAATTCAGAGATGCCGCCATCGCGGGCAATGGTAACCCCGATAAAATACTGCTGCTCACTACCTCACGCCAATCATTAACTCGAGACTGTAGTTCTCCCTGCAGGACGGAACTGAGCACCAGGTGTAGGGGGTTTTTCTCATTGGCAGCAATAATAAGGGTTTCCAACATTTCAGCTCGAATAATACAACCACCCCGCCATAACCGAATGACCTGTGACAGGTCAGTCTGCCAACCGTACTCTTCGCTGGCGGATTGAATAAGGCTTAGGCCCTGCACATAGACTAATAGAGAGGATACATAGAGGGCGTTTTCAAGCTTGTCGTTCCAGCTATCCCGGTCCATATCAGCTAGCGTGGCCTGGGTAATGCCGGGCGCAGCTTGTCTAACCGAATCGAAGCCTGAGATTTGTCTTTCTGTCACTGCCGCAACAATTCCCGGTACGGCAACCCCCAACTCCATTGCGGCATCAACCGTCCAGCGCCCGGTACCTTTCTGACCGGCTCGATCTGAAA
>JBLHQQ010000100.1:0-8764 GCA_047625245.1 Candidatus Azotimanducaceae bacterium | reverse complement strand
CCAGGTACCAGGAGTTACATTGTGGAAAAAGCGTTAACTCTGATATTGAATTGTTGTGAGCAACCCAAGCATCTTCTGCGTCGAGCATGGCTTCCATATAGTTCATATCGTTGAACCGCACGTGATTGATGCAGCGATTAATCCAATTCACATGTTGTTCAATGGACACAATCATATTGGTGAGTACTGAAGGACTACCGGGCCCGGAAATGGTAAACATATTTGGAAATCCGTGAATCTGTAAACCTAAATAGGTTCGCGGCCCCGCCGCCCATTTCTCCTGAAGAGACTGGCCCTCGCGGCCTTGAATATTAATGCTGAGTAAGCTGCCCGTCATGGCATCAAAACCCGTCGCAAACACAATAATATCGAATTCGTATTCTTGGCTGTTTGTTACCAGGCCATTCTCGGTGATTTTCTCAATCGGGTGATCTTTAACGTTCACCAACGTCACACTGTCACGGTTAAAGGTTTCAAAGTAACCGGTGTCGACACAGAGGCGTTTACAGCCGATCACTTGATCAGGGCAAAGCAACTCTGCAGTTTCTGCATCATCCACCAGCGAGCGTATCTTGTCTCTGACATAATCTGCGGCGATCTTATTGTTCTCATCGCTTGCACCAATATCAGCAAAGGCACTTGTGAAGTGAAAGCCGCCCAGCGCCCACGTCTCGTCAAAGCGTGTCTGCCGCTTGGCATCATCAGCGTCCATAATTGAATCTTGATAGCGGTTCCAGCGACCACCAAAGCCACCGTAGGTCTCACTGTTGATCTTACGAAAGTGCTTGTAGTCACCTTTAATTTGTTCAACAAACTTCGGCGATAGCTCGCCATTGTGAGCAGGGATCGAAAAGTTCGCAGTCCGCTGGAACACCGTGAGGGTTTCCGCCTGTTCCGCCATCACCGGAATCGACTGGATGGCAGAAGAACCGGTGCCGATAACCGCCACGCGCTTACCGGAAAAATCGACACCCTCTTTAGGCCAGAGCCCCGTGTGATACCAGTCGCCTTTAAAATCACTCAAACCTTCAAAATCTGGCAGATTGGTCGAGGACAAACAGCCCGTCGCCATGACACACCACTGGGCAGAATACTGCTCACCCTTATCTGTGGTGACCAGCCAGCGACAGGTGCTCTCATTAAACACAGCGCTAACAACGATCGTTTCAAACTGGATATGAGGTCGCAGATCGAAGCGGTCCGCAACGTGATTGGCATACTGAAGAATTTCAGGCTGAGGGGCATAACGCTCGTTCCACTCCCATTCTTGCTGTAGTTCGTCATCAAACTGGTAGGAGTACTCCACGCTCTCGATATCACAACGGGCGCCAGGATAGCGATTCCAATACCAGGTCCCACCCACGCCGTCGCCGCGTTCAAAGGCCTGGACGGTAAGTCCCTCACCCCTCAATTTATGCAACATATACATACCGGCGAAACCGGCTCCGACTACCGCTACATCTACTTCTTTAACTGTCACTTGAAACACGCCTGGCTGGATAAATCTGGACAGGATTAAACCAAAAAACCGCCTTCGCTACACCCTTGTATCTCGCTAAATCAGCCAAATACAGCCATGAGCTAGTACAAATAGCCATGAGCTAGTAAAAATAGCCTTGAGCTAGTGCAAATAGCCTTGAGCTGATTCAAATCAAAGCAATTAGCTAAAACGACTGATAAGGTCAAACAATAATCTCATAAGAGGAGCGACACGATGAATGACGACAAGTTAAGTAAACTTTGGCAAGGGATCAAAACCGACCGAGATGAACTTATCTTGCAAATGCACCTAGCAAAATCCGAACTGAAGGAGGAATGGGAAAAACTTGAGAAGAAATGGCCTGAGGCCGAATCAAAACTGAACAAGTTAAGCGGTGAATTAGAAGATAGCACCGGTGACCTAAAAGCCAACCTCGGGGTTATCGGAGAGGAGCTAAAAGAGACCTACGGCCGGATCAAATCTCGCTTGAGGGCAGAAAAAGAGAAATGAGTAAGTCTGGCCAAACCCGAGCGTTATCTTTCGACACGGCTCGATTGATCTGCCCGCCTGAAGCTCTTGGGTTAACCACAACCGCTGAGCTTAGCCCAGAGGACCGGATCCTCGGCCAGGAAGATGCCGAGTTTTGCTGTTTAATTAGCGCGCTGGGGCCTAGTGATGCGACAGGACCTCGCCATGACAGGGGCCATCGATCAAAAAGGCAACATCCTACCGATCGGCACCATCACGGAAAAGGTCGAAGGGTTCTTTGATGCTTGCAAAGCCGTGAACTTCAGTGGCAACCAGGGTGTTGTCATTCCTCTGGCCAATGCGGGTGAACTAATACTGCTAGAAAATGTGGTGGAAGCGGACAAGAACAATGAATTCAGCATCTATGCCATCGATAGTATTGCCGATGCCATGAGTCTCTTTACGGGCAAAGCCGCAGGTGAATTACACGACCCCATCTATGCCGCCTACACGATTCTCGCCATGGCACAGGAAAAAGCTCACAACTATTGGGAGGTGTCGAGCAAAAAGACGATATGAGCCAAAGCTTTAACTTTCGCGTATGTTCTTTGTCTTATAAATGGGTACTCCTGATCAGGTCTTCCTAATTTGATCAGGGTCATAAAAACTAGGTCGCGCCTCTGCGACTTGACCCTTTGGCAGGACCCCTTTAGTTTAGAGCCCTCTCGCGGAACCTTTCATGCAGCAATCACCACCTGATAAACAGTTCTCCTTCTTTCTCGATGCCAGAGATTGGCAAACCCTACGGCTGCTCGTGCCATTCTTCTCGGAATATCGAGTACGAATTATGCTCGCGCTGGGGATATTGGTATTCGTCACTGCCGGAACGCTGACGCTGCCCTTTTTGCTCAAGCACATTGTCGACGGCCTCGGCACCGATCGAGAACAACTGATCGCCTTGCCCCTAGCACTGGTAGCAGCTTACGTCTTTATTCGTTTTATGAGTGTCGCATTGCGGGAGCTCACTCTGGCGGTATACGGCACCGTCACCGTTCGGGCCATGCGCCGAGTATCTCTTAAGGTTCTGCAACACCTTCACGCACTAGACCTCGACTATCACCTTTCTCGCCGTACTGGCGGCATTACCCGGGATATGGATCGGGGTGTGAGCGCCATTGCTGCCCTGCTGCGTATTTTGACCTTTCAGATCCTAAATATGTTTCTCGGGGTTGGCGGGGTCGCCATCGTGCTCTTTACGGTATACCACTGGTCCTACTCAGCCATCATCGTCATTGCCGTCGTGTTTTATACCTACTACACAGTCAAGGTAACAGCATGGCGCACACCCTTTATTCGTGAATCTAACGATGCAAGCTCTACTGCCAATACCCGAGCCGTCGACAGTCTCATTAACTATGAAACCGTCAAGTATTTCGGTAACGAGCAGATCGAGGCAAATCGTTATGACTCAGAACTCACCATCTGGGAAGACGCGCGACGTAGAAACCGTTACTCCCTCGCTGGGTTAAACGCCGGCCAATCATTCTTTGTTCATGCCGGTATGTTCGGCATGATGTTACTGGCCGCTTGGCAAGTGATGCAGGGCGAAATTACCGTCGGTGACTTCGTTGCCATCAACGCCTTTGCCGTCCAAGTGTTTGTGCCCCTCAATCAGCTTGGTGGCATTTATCGTGAATTAAAACGATGCTTCACTGATGTTGAAAACATGTTCTACATCCTTAACACTGAAGCCATCATCACTGACAAAACCAACGCCCTGCCTCTCGAACATGTCAAAGGTGAAATAAAATTAGAACAAGTCAACTTCGGTTACAGCAAAGATCGCCAGATCCTCAACAACCTGACCCTGACCATCAAGCCAGGAGAGAAAGTCGCGATTGTAGGGCCAAGCGGCGCAGGCAAATCCACAATTGCGCGCTTACTGTTTCGCTTTTATGATGTCGACACCGGCTGTATTCGAGTAGACGGCCACAACATAAAGAATCTAAAGCTCAACGACCTACGCTCCGCCTTTGGTGTAGTGCCCCAGGATGCCACTTTGTTTAACACATCGCTGTTTGAGAACATTCAGTACGGCAACCCGAAGGCAAGCAAAGAAGAAGTTATGCAAGCCCTGGACCTCGCCAACCTCAACGAGCTGATTGAACGTTTACCGGAAAAATTAGACACAGTGGTCGGTGAACGGGGGCTAAAACTCTCGGGCGGCGAAAAACAACGAGTAGCAATAGCCCGCGCCATATTAAAAAGCCCAACCTTCCTAATTTTTGACGAGGCAACCTCTTCCCTCGACTCCGTATCCGAAGCCGCCATCATGAAAGCGATTGACGCCGTCAGTGCCAATCACACCACCCTGATCATTGCCCACCGCTTAAGTACCATCGCCCATGCGGACACAATTTATGTATTGCAGGATGGTGAACTAGCAGAACAAGGCACTCATCAAAGCTTGTTAGCAGGTGGCGGCCTGTATCAAGAACTGTGGCAAACCCAGCAGCAGGAACAGCTGTTGCCTGGCGACGAACAAGAGCTAGAAACAAAAGCCCAATAATAGAAAAGCAGGAATGCCAAAGAGATGACGCCTAATAAGAGAAGTAAAAAGAACGTACTCTTTATTACTGCTGACCAATGGCGCGGTGAATGCCTTTCGACTCTCGGTCATCTAGTACAAACCCCAAACCTCGACGCACTAGCTAAAGACGGCGTGTTGTTTAAAAACCACTATGCCCAGGCCGTACCCTGCGGACCATCCCGAGCCAGCATCCACACCGGCATGTATTTACAAAACCACAGAGCCGGCACCAACGGCACACCGTTAGATGCCAGACACACCAATTGGGCTAAAGAAGTCCGCAACATTGGTTACGACCCCGTACTCTTTGGCTACACCGACACTGCCAATGACCCCAGAGAATTTGAAGCCGACGACCCCATTCTCAAGAGTTATGAAGGCCCCCTACCCGGCATCAACCCTGTTTGTATGATGGGCACATTCCCTGATGCCTGGGCAGACTGGTTAAAGGACAAGGGCTATGAGATCCCAGACAACACCTACATGCTGTATACCAGCAAGACTGGAGTTGAATACGAGAATGGGGGCGATATGCCCGCTGCGCTGAGCATTCCTAAGGAGCATCACGACACCTGGTTTATGGTGGATCAGGTGACTGAGTACATTGATGCCTTTACTGAGACATCGCCTGAGGAATCGTTCTGTGTGCACTTGTCATTGCTGCGACCCCATCCGCCGTGGATCGCGCCTGCTCCTTATAACGAGCTGTATACGCCGGAGACATTGATGGATTACATACGGGCTGATTGTCGCGAAGTAGAGGCTGAACAGCATCCGTGGTTGGCGCATGAACTGGAGAAGAAATATTCCAGCGCGCCCACAGACCAAAAGAAACTGGCGCGACTGAAAGCTTCTTACTTTGGCTTGATGACCGAAGTGGATGACAACCTTGGGCGGCTGTTTGATTACCTCAAGGCTAATGACCTCTGGGATAACACCTTGATTATTTTCACCTCGGATCACGGGGAGCAGATTGGTGATCATCACTTGATGGGGAAGATGGGTTACTTTGATCAGTCGTACCATATACCGCTGATTATCCGTGATCCAGACGCAGACAAAACCCGAGGCAAGCAGTTAGAAGGTTTCACCGAGAACATCGACATTATGTCAACTATGTTGGAATGGATGGATACACCTGTCCCCGTGCAATGCGATGGAAGCTCACTGATCTCCACGGTGAACCAGGGCATCTTCCCCAAAAAATGGCGAGACGCTGCACACTGGGAATTCGATTTCCGTAGCGTCGTGAATGGCGAGCCTATGGAAGAACAGTTAGGCCTCACCCTGCACCAATGCACACTCAACGTGATCCGCAACCACGAATACAAATATGTACACTTCACCCACCTCCCCCCTCTGTTCTTTGACCTGACTAACGACCCAGAAGAGTTAGTGAACCAGGCAAACAATCCTGATTACACCCAAAAAGTACTCCATTTTGCTCAACAAATGATCAGTTGGCGCATGAATCACGATGAACAGACACTTACGCATTTGGCTTTGGAAGAAGATGGGGTAGCGTTTCGGGAAAGTGACAGAAGTTAGCAGTATAGGTTGCCGAGCTACTTTGTCCCTTTACTCCGACACCATTTGTTCTTGCCGTTTGATTGATCGCGACAGCCATCAAATCATAAAACATACTCAGTCTAACGAGACAAACCACTCTCCCCAACCGATAAATCACCTAAGAGACAAGAGTCTACAACTTCAAACAAATCAGCAGTTGCAGTACTTTACCGTGCTTCAATAATTTTGGTTTATAGTCCCTACCCCCGGGCATGGCGACTGGGTCTAGTCACTGGGTAATGTAATCCGGATAAAGCCCCCTTGCGAGTTTCGGACAACTGAATAGATAGCATGCACTGCGGAAGGCGCGATGCCACCATATATATGGGGAAAGAGCTCTGGGTTTGTTGTGTCTTGGTTACCGTCAAAGTCGCCGTCTTGATTGCCCACGTTGGCTGCTGGTTCGAACTTCACTAAAACATCAGTTTCAGCCAGACTTTCCACCGTCATCACCAGACAAACCCAATCTCCCTGACTGGCTTGATAAAAATGATTCGCTACCTCTAATAGCCTTTCCAGATTTCCGGTGCCATGGGTATAACCGTCTTGACCGTAGGTGGGCGGGTAATAGATGGTTGCGTTATCGACGACTTCATCCCAATCTGCCTGCAGAGCTAAATGATAAATGATATTCACAATTATTTATTTCACTCAAAATTTTGGTTCGACATTAAGTTATGAGTGTAAACCGTGTGGATGGTCGATTGAATAGCCAAGCGCACACCTCACCGAAAGTTGAGAACGCACTCGCACTCTAATTCATCAAACCAGATCGACAACACATAGTGGACACTGATCCCGTAGTGACTTCGTAGTTCCTTCTAAGCTCATCCAAAATAATTCGCCCCACTGGTGAGAGTTGATATGCTTTACTGACCCAAAAGATGCACGCTCGGTGCTGATATCGGTATGTGTCACTTAGAATATGCGAGCGTACAAAAGCGCACATTCAACTAGTTTCTCAGGTTGATTTTGTTGCTCCAAGAGTAGACGCGTGTCGGACTAGAGCAATGTGACCAGAACTGAGTCATTAAGTCGCTACGGGATCAGTATCCCATCTCTCCTCCTAGGCGGAATTGCGCCTTCAAAAGCATGTTATGTGGATGATTCACAAGCTAGTCTATGAGGCCAAGGGTCCCTGACTATGGCACTCGCGATTTCGAGCTCACCTACGTTGCTTCGGCGATAGTTTAGCTCCGAGATCACAGGCACGCATCCCAATGCCCATGTTTCGTCGTTGGATTAATAAGGAACTTGGAAGCCTTGGGCAGGCATGACTTAACAGACGAAACACCAGAATAATTGATTACCCCAGATCAGTTATAAGGAGAAGCACTGCAAATGAGCAGGAGAAAAATCCATGAGCGTGTTTTGAACGCAGTGTCCGTTGATGAGCTGGCAGATGTCTATGCACAGTGGGCTGATAGTTACGATAACGACTTACAGGGCGAGATGGGCTACGAGGCACCTGTGATGGTGTCTCGATTATTGCGAGCCAACCTCCCGCCGGATGCAACTAGGGTCCTTGATGCTGGTTGTGGCACGGGTCTGGTAGGCGTTGCTCTGACAGAGTTCGGCTATAGCAATATCGACGGCCTGGACTATTCAAAAGAGATGCTGGCTCAAGCAGAGCTAAAAGGGGTTTATACATTCTTAGCCGAATGCGATCTTATGCAGCCGTTAGATTTGGCTCAAGATGAGTACGACGCTGTCACCTGCTTGGGTACTTTCACACTTGGACATGTTGGTCCTTTTGCCTTTAGAGAACTGAATCGCGTGACTCGAACGGGCGGTTATATCTGTTTTACGGTTCGTGACGAAGCATGGAAGACAGATAAATACCTGGATGCGATTCTATTGTTGGTTCAGGAAGGTTTATGGGTGCAAATTTCGATCGACGTTGTTGAGTTCATTCAGGAAGAACAATCGATGTGTCATCTTTGCCTATTTAGGGTCTGTTAAATGAAACCGACACTGGTTTGATGGACGCGAACACAAATTGTGTCGCAGAATCTGCAGCGGCAGATCAATTGATCGCCCCCTTAACTTGACCCGAGTTCAACGACTCAAGAGAGTCTTTAATATGATCGGGCTGCCGTCAGATCACTGACCCAGACATAATCCAGAAATTCCTAAATCACATAATGGACCGCCCAAGTCGCTGCAACCGCCGGTTAAACCCGCGACAGCAATCAAATTATAAAATATGCTCGGACAAACGAGTCAAATCACCCTACTCTCCCTTTAAATATCCTAAGTGATCAACCCAACAGCCTGTAAGCCGGTAGATCAGCATCATGACCATCAAAAGGATCACCAAGTTGCTGAGTCCTAAATTTCATTGAACATCAGCAATGACCAAATTTGAACGTTTTTCGGAAAAAGTGGTTTATTTTTCCTATTCTCTGATCCACTTCAAGTATAATAGCGCACTAATATCAGGCTTAAAATTAGACACACAGGACTATTTGTAACCTTGGAAACTAACAATTCGGATGTCAAAACGCCAATATTAGCTAAGAAGCCTTGCATGCTTCTGGTTGATGACGATCGCAAGCGATTGAGTTTGGTACAGCATGCGCTACTAGGTAGCGATTACGAATTACTCAGCGCCAGCGGCGCTACGGAGGCACTGTCGATAGTCCGTGCCTTACCGA
>JBLHQQ010000099.1:0-8835 GCA_047625245.1 Candidatus Azotimanducaceae bacterium | reverse complement strand
AAAAACTTGCTAACAGATTGAAAGTAAACAACTTATGAGATTAACAGCAAAAGGACGATACGCCGTAACAGCGATGCTCGATCTCGCTGTCCATGACGGTCAAGGCCCGATTAGTCTGGCCGACATCTCGGATCGACAGGGAATTTCTCTGTCCTACCTAGAACAATTGTTTGCCAAACTTCGACGCCAGGAATTGGTCAAAAGTGTTCGTGGCCCGGGTGGCGGCTATCGCCTAAGCCGCGCGGCAAACGAAATCTTTGTTGCCCAGATTGTTGATTCGGTAGATGAAAACGTCGACGCCACCAAATGTGCCGGCAGAGCCGATTGTCAGGGTGGAGAAACTTGCCTGACCCACGAGCTCTGGTCTGACCTGAGTGCTCAGATCCACTCGTTTTTAAATAGTATTGATTTGGCTAGCCTTATTGAGAAGCGGGAAGTGCAACAGATTGCCGCCCGTCAGAATCGTCTTCAGGAAGACCAGAGCCAAGAAAGCAAAAGCCAAGACGACCACCGTCATTTTGACCAAAGCCGCGAAAGTATTGTTCGTGTTCCAGCACAGGAAGTAGAAGTATGAAGACCCCGATTTATTTGGACTACGCCGCAACCACTCCGGTAGACCCTAGAGTTGCGCAGAAGATGAGTGAGTGTCTGATGGCAGAAGGTAACTTCGGTAACCCCGCGAGCCGATCGCACAAGTTTGGTTGGGAAGCAGAAGAAGCGGTTGAAATTGCTCGCCGCCAGGTCGCTGACCTGATTAATGCGGATCCACGGGAAATCGTCTGGAGCTCTGGTGCCACAGAATCTAACAATCTCGCGATCAAGGGTGTTGCCCAGTTCTATCACAAAAAAGGCAAGCACATCATAACGTCGAAGATTGAACACAAGGCAGTGTTAGATACTTGCCGACATCTTGAGCGAAGTGGTTTTGAGGTCACGTACCTTGATCCCGGTGAAGAGGGTTTTATCTCACCGGAGAAATTGGCTGCAGCCATTCGTGAAGACACAACGATTGTGTCCTTGATGCATGTGAATAATGAGATAGGTGTGATTAATGACATTGCAGCCCTGGGCGAAGTTTGCCGAGAGCACAAAGTATTCTTCCACGTCGATGCCGCCCAGAGTGCCGGCAAGATTGATATTGATTTAGCGGAGATGAAAGTCGATTTAATGTCATTTTCAGCTCACAAGGTTTACGGTCCCAAGGGTATGGGGGTGCTGTATGTGCGACGTAAGCCTCGTGTTAGATTAGAAGCTCAGATGCACGGTGGTGGTCATGAACGCGGCATGCGTTCTGGTACGCTGGCGACCCACCAGATTGTCGGCATGGGTGAAGCTTTCAGGATTGCGAAAGAAGAAATGCACGAAGAAGCCGTACGCATTGAAGCGTTGCGACAGCGATTGTGGGACGGCCTGGATGATATGGAAGAGGTTTACATTAACGGTAGCGTGGATCACCGAATCCCTGGTATTTTTAATGTCAGCTTTAACTTTGTTGAAGGCGAGTCACTGATCATGTCTTTGAGTGATCTGGCGATTTCTTCAGGTTCTGCCTGTACCTCGGCAAGCCTTGAGCCTTCTTATGTATTAAGAGCCCTTGGGCGAAATGATGAGTTAGCCCATAGCTCTTTGAGATTCTCTGTTGGCCGATTTACAACAGAGCAGGATATCGACACGGCGATTGAAAAGATCCGTGGCGCAGTGGATAAACTGCGAGAACTATCGCCTCTATGGGATATGTACAAAGATGGTGTTGATATCAGCAGCATTGAATGGGCAGCACACTAACCTTACATCTAACTTATATTGATTGACCGTTGGAGAAATAACGATGGCCTATAGCGACAAGGTACTTGACCACTACGACAACCCACGCAACGTCGGCAAGATGGATGCGGATGACGAGCACGTAGGAACTGGCATGGTCGGCGCGCCCGCCTGTGGCGATGTCATGCGTCTGCAAATCAAGGTGAATGATGAGGGTATTATTGAAGATGCCAAGTTTAAAACCTACGGTTGTGGTTCTGCGATTGCTTCCAGCTCACTGCTCACTGAGTGGGTAAAGGGGCGAACATTAGATGAAGCCGGTTCTATTAAGAACACGCAGATAGCAGAAGAGCTAGCGCTGCCGCCAGTGAAGATTCACTGCTCGGTATTGGCAGAAGATGCCATCAAAGCCGCTATTAAAGATTTTCGTGCTAAGCACAGCGTAGAAGCTTAAAAAAGAGACGACCATGGGTATTAGCCTGACTGAAAATGCAGCCAAGCATGTGAGCGGATTCCTGGCCAAGCGAGGCGGGGCACTGGGTATTCGAGTGGCCGTAAAAACCACCGGATGTTCAGGCCTGATGTACGTGCTTGAGCCCGTTGATAAAATCCAGGAAGAAGACCTCAAGTTTGAATCCCAGGGTTTAGAAGTTTTTGTTGATCCAAAAAGTCTTGTGTATATCGACGGCACAGAAATGGACTATGTGAGGCAAGGCTTGAACGAGGGCTTCGAGTTTAAGAATCCCAATGTGCAGGCCGAGTGCGGCTGTGGTGAAAGCTTCACCGTTTAGCCAAGTGACTGTATTCAACAAGCCCATGGACCTTAAGCAAAACTACTTTGAGTTGTTCCACTGCGAACCGGGATTTGATCTCGACTTGCATGAGCTGGCAAATCAGTATCGTGCGCTGCAAAAAACGGCTCACCCCGACCGATTTGTAACAGGTACGGATCAAGAAAAACGTTTCTCTGCCCAGATGACCTCTCGCATTAACGAAGGTTACGACACCTTAAAGCACCCTTTGAAGCGCGCTATCTATCTGCTCGATCGGTCTGGCGTTGAGATCGAGCACAATCCGACCCTCGAGCCGATGTTCTTAATGGAGCAAATCGAGCTGCGGGAAGAGTTAGAAGATATTGGCGAAGCTGGAGAAGATGGTTTGCCTCGTCTCGACCAATTTCGCAGTAAGGGCAAGACGGTCCTTGAGGCTTTGCAAGCAGAATTTGTTCAGGCTTATCCTGTCTCTCTGCCAAATGCAGAGCACGCGGTCTACAAAATGCAGTTTATTCACAAGCTCTTGAGTGAAGCAAAGCAACTCGAAGAGCGAATCCTCGACTACTAATCTTTAGATTTTTTTATGGCGTTATTGCAAATTACTGAACCCGGTCAGGCTGTTGACCCCCATGATAAGAAGCGGGCAGCTGGCATTGATCTTGGTACTACAAATTCTTTGATCGCCACCTATCGTGGCGGCGAACTGTTGACCCTGTCAGATATCGATGGAGAGCATTTATTGCCCTCGGTGGTTCGTTATCTTGCTGATGGCGGTGAAGAAGTGGGTAAGCTTGCCCTCGCCAATGCTCGAAAGGATTCTGTGAATACGGTGTCTTCGGCAAAACGACTGATGGGTCGCGGTGTAGAAGATGTTCGCCGACTCGGTGAACAACTGCCTAACACTTTTATAACTGATGAAGACGGAGGTATGCCCCTTATCGAAGTAGTTGGCGGCAGGCGTGTGAGCCCTGTTGAAGTTTCTGCTTCTATTTTAAAAAACCTAGCCCGTCGAGCCGAACAATCCCTGGCTGGTAGTCTGGACGGTGTGGTCATTACGGTGCCAGCCTATTTTGATGATGCTCAGCGTCAGGCCACCAAAGATGCGGCTCGCCTGGCTAACCTCACTGTCCTTCGTTTACTAAATGAGCCGACTGCGGCTGCAGTTGCCTATGGTCTCGATAGTGGTGCCGAGGGTGTGGTGGCGATATTCGATCTTGGCGGCGGGACCTTTGATATTTCTCTGCTGCGCTTAAATCAGGGTGTTTTTGAAGTGCTAGCAACCGGAGGCGACTCGGCTCTTGGCGGTGATGACTTCGATCAAGCGATTGCAGAATGGATTATTGCTGAGGCTGGCTATACCGACAAAATATCTGTGCAGCAGTTTCGAGGATTAATGACTGAAGCACGTTCGATCAAAGAGCAGCTATCGACCTTGGAGTCTGTTGACGTTGATATTCATGAAGAAGGCTTAAGCTTCAAAGGCAGCTTGTCTCGTGCTGATTTTAATACGTTAGTCGAGCCCATGCTGACCCGAGCGATTAAAGCTTGCCGACGTGCGGTTCGAGATGCCGAAGTTGAGTTGGATGAGATATTTAGTGTGGTATTGGTTGGCGGTTCGACCCGGGTACCGAGTGTTGTCAGCGCGGTAGCCAAGTTTTTTGAGTGTGAGCCGTTAAATACCATCGACCCTGATCGAGTGGTGGCCCTGGGTGCAGCGATTCAGGCTAATGTGCTGGTCGGCAATAAATCCGACGATGAAATGTTGCTGCTGGACGTTTTGCCTTTATCTCTCGGCCTTGAAACCATCGGTGGTCTTGCGGAAAAAGTGATTCATCGTAATACCGCAATTCCGGTCAGCAAAGCGCAAGAGTTCACCACCTACAAGGATGGTCAAACAGCGATGCTGGTTCATGTGGTCCAGGGCGAGCGAGAGCTGGTGTCTGATTGCCGGTCTCTGGCGAGATTTGAATTGCGCGGAATACCTCCTATGGTGGCGGGCGCAGCAAAAATTGGAGTGCTATTCCAGGTTGATGCCGATGGTCTGTTGTCGGTTTCTGCGACGGAACTGAGCACCGGCGTTCAGGCTCAGATTGAGGTCAAACCTTCCTATGGTTTAAGCGAAATTGAAATTACCACGATGTTGAAAGCCTCCTTCGAGCATGCCGCCGAGGACATTGAAACCCGTTCCATTACTGAAGCTCGAGTTGATGCGGTTCGTGTTCGTGATGCCGTTAAAAATGCATTGATTGTTGATGGTGAGCGCTTGCTAACTATCGAAGAAAAAGCCGTCATCGAGTCCCGTATTGCCTCGCTTAACGCGGTTCTCGAAAGTAAGAAGAGCCGGGTCATTGTCGAGCAGATGGAAGCGCTAGCAAAAGCAACCGACCAGTTTGCTAGCCGCCGAATGGATGACAGTGTCAGATCTGCGCTTTCTGGCCGGTCTTTGGATGAGATGGAAAGCTAACTCACTGATATTGATAAGGAATATGTTGTGCCCCAGATAGTTGTTTTACCCCACGCCGAGCGTTGCCCTGAAGGCGCTGTGCTGGAAGCCGCCCCCGGCGATAACCTGATCGAAGTGGTGATGGCGGCGGGTATCAATATCGAACATGCTTGTGAGATGGCCTGTGCCTGCACAACCTGTCATATCGTGGTGCGGGAAGGCATTAATTCTCTTGAAGAAAGCGACGAATTAGAAGACGATTTGTTGGATAAAGCATGGGGTCTTGAGCCTGACTCACGACTATCGTGTCAGGTAGAAATCGGCGATGAGGATCTTGTGATAGAGATTCCCAAGTACACCATCAATCAAGTGTCTGAAAACCACTAATCAAAAAACTCTTAACGACTAAGGAAGAGAAGCTCATGGCTCTAAAATGGACGGACACCAACGATATTGCCATTGAGCTATTTGAAGCCCATCCCGATGTTGATCCCCTCACGATCCGCTTTACGGATCTACACCAATGGGTGATGGAATTGGCGGATTTTGATGATGACCCGAACCGCTCAGGCGAGAAGATTCTGGAAGCGATTCAGGCGGCCTGGATAGAAGAGGCTGAATAGACGTAATTCCTCGTATTCTCTCGTAATACAACGCATTTCCCGCTAAAATCCGCCGCCCAATCGCGCGAGATTGGTTAAGCCTCAGAGTAAATCCAATATCAACCAGAACGAGGGAATTTTCAGTCAATTTCCTGTCTAAACCCGCGTATAATAATGGGTTTTGTGTAGACGACGTATTGTGAACGGCTTTTAGGCATTTCGTGCGCACCATTGATTCAATTTTTAGATTTAGGAGTTAGTACAGATGGCGGTTGAAAAAACCTTTTCTATTATCAAGCCGAATGCAGTTGCAAAGAATGTGATTGGCGACATCCTTTCTCGTTTTGAGAAGGCCGGTCTCAGCATCGTGGCCTCTCGAATGGTTCACTTAACCTTAGAAGAAGCCAAGGGTTTCTACGCTGAACACGATGGCAAACCATTTTTTGACGAACTGGTTGGCTTTATGACATCTGGTCCGATCGTTGTGCAGGTTTTGGAAGGTGAAGATGCCATCAAGAAAAACCGTGAACTGATGGGTGCAACTAACCCAGCTGAAGCAGCTGCAGGTACAATCCGGGCTGACCACGCGGATTCATTTACAGCCAATGCTGCCCATGGTTCTGATGCACCTGAATCCGCCGCGAGAGAAATAGCTTACTTCTTCTCCGCTGAGCAGATCTGCGAGCGATAACATGACCACGGCTTCCGCCAGGCACAACCTGTTGGGATTATCCCAACCTCAGCTTCAAGCGTTTTTGGAAACGCTTGGCGAGAAGCCCTATCGTGCGAAACAAATCATGAAGTGGATCTATCACAGAGATGTGAGCAGCTTCGATGAGATGTCCGATATTAGTAAACAGTTGCGTGCCACGTTAAACGAAATTGCTGAGGTGCGCGAACCAGAGGTTATTTCTGAGAAGGTCTCAATCGATGGTACGCGAAAGTGGTTGATGCGTTCTGAGTCCGGCAGTGCTGTTGAGACGGTATTTATACCGGAGGGCGAACGAGGCACATTGTGCGTTTCCTCCCAGGTCGGTTGTGTTCTAGATTGCAGTTTCTGCTCTACCGGTAAGCAGGGTTATAACAGCGACCTCACGGCGGCAGAGATTATTGGTCAGGTTCGAAAGGTCAACCGTGTTCTTCGTGAAGCCTTTCCAGAAAGAGAGCGGTACGTCACCAATGTCGTGATGATGGGGATGGGCGAACCCCTACTGAATTTCGATAACGTCGTGGCGTCCATCCACATTATGATGGATGACATGGGTTACGGTATCTCCAAGCGCAAGGTCACGCTCTCAACTGCAGGTGTGGTACCTGGAATCGAAAAATTGAAAGAAACCACCGATTGTTCGCTGGCGATTTCACTGCATGCGCCGAACGATGAACTGCGCGATCAACTTGTCCCTATCAATAAAAAATATCCCATTGCGGTGCTGTTAGCGGCTTGTAAGTCCTATGCAGAAAACTTTGGTGAAAAGCGCACGGTGACCATCGAGTACACGGTGATTGATAAAGTGAATGACCAGCCGGAACACGCCAGCGAGCTCGCCGAGTTGCTCAAAGACTTTCCCTGCAAAATCAATCTCATTCCCTTTAATCCATTCCCTGGATCGGGGTACAAACGCCCATCAAATTTTGCCGTACGCGCCTTTCAGGAACGGTTAATAAAAGCAGATTTTAATGTGATGGTTCGTACCACGCGGGGCGATGACATTGACGCAGCCTGCGGACAACTTGTTGGTGCGGTTGAAGATAAAACCAAACGTCAGGAAAAGTATCGCAAGATCGCAGTGGGAGTTGCCTCGTGAATCGTGTCCTTATGTTGGTCACAGTCACTCTGTTGTTAGCAGGCTGCGTCACGGAAGTGATCGGCCCGCAGCCCAACAAGCCAGCGTCTCTTGAAAAACAGCTACAGGCTCTGGTTGATTTGGGTATTGGTTACACTCGAAATGGTGAATATGGGCGGGCCAAAGATAATCTTAATCGAGCTCTTGCGCTCGATCCGGAATCCTCAAAGGTACATAACGCCTTTGGTCTGGTGTTCCAGTTTGAGGGCGAAACCAAATTGGCAGACTTCCACTTTAGCAGAGCAGCAACAGACAAATCATTTACTAGAGCGATTAATAACTATGGCGCCTTTCTTTACGCGCAGGGTCGCTACCAGGAAGCCATCGACCAGTTGAAGGTCGCTGGAGAAGATCAGTTCTACCAGAATCGCCCTCAGGTTTATGAAAATCTAGGCGTTGCCTATGTGCAAACGGGAGATGCGAATAATGCTGAGGCGAGCTTTCTTCGAGCAACTCAGCTTAACGTCAGTCAGGGCAGGGCCCTGCTGGAACTGGCAGACATTCGATTTAAGCAAAAAAATCATGTAGAAGCGCGGGACTATTATCGACGCCACATCTCGGCGTCCGGTCAATCGTCTCGCAGCCTCGGTCTGTGTATTCAGCTGGCGCGAGTTTTCGCTAATACCAACGATGAGGCGAGCTGTTCGCTCACCTTGAAAAACATTTTCCCGGCTTCAGAAGAAGCCAAACTGCTTGAGGCTTCATCATGAGCGATATGGCAGGTGCTGGGACAGACACACATCTCACCGCATCGCAGGTTTTACGAGAGGCGCGAGAAGGGATGGGCTTTAGCCAGGAGCAGGTAGCCCATGAACTTTATCTGACGCCTAACTACATTCGTCTTATCGACAGCGACGAGATTGATAAGATTGCCAAGCAAGCTTTTGTGCGCGGCTACCTGCGGTCCTACGCCAAGATGGTCAAGGTCGATGACGATGATGTGGTGGCTCGATTTGAGATCAGTCAGGGTGCTAAACCGCAAAAAACCCTAGTTCGTGGCGTAACCCGAGAAGCTCTGGGTTCTACCAACTTTACAGGTCCTGTGATTCAGACTGGAATTCTTGGCCTGGTTGGTTTGATCATAATTATTTCCCTGGTGTGGTCTTTGTCTTCTGGAGAAGATGAGTCCGAGGTTGTTGTTACGAGCCCTGGTTCCTCGGTTGTTGGTGCTAGCAGCGGAACATTGGAAGATGAAAATGTTAGCGTTTCTTTGCTGGAAGAAACCGAGCCTTATGGCGCTCCGGTCAGTGAACCGGCGACTGATGCCGCCATTGATGCGCTTAATAGCGTAGAGAATGATAGCGAGGCATCATCCGAGTCATCGTCCCAAGAGGCGACGCCCAGCGCCTCGACCCTGCTGCTGACATCGGCGGATGAACAATCTATTGTTGACAACGTGCAAGAGT
>JBLHQQ010000098.1:0-8863 GCA_047625245.1 Candidatus Azotimanducaceae bacterium | reverse complement strand
CAAATCGCCCTCATTCGATGGCTAAGAGACGATCCAGAGGAGGCGATGGCGCGGATCCAGAGCCACCCAAACACCAACGAACGAAATCAGATGCTGCAATCGATCATGCATGAATATCTGAATATTGATGAAGATGCAGCCTTTATATTTGCCCGGCAGAGCTTTAGCGGTAGCGTACAGTTGGAGCAACAAATGTTGTCGATGCTCGGCCAAAGAAATCCAAAACGCGCGCTACCGATGGTAGAAGAGTTTATTGCCAGAACCGGCAACTCAAATCCCTTGAACGGCATCATTTCCACCTGGGTTCAGAAAAACCCATCTGAAGCACTAGCCTACATCGAAACTCTGGATGAGCGGCAACGGGGTCGACTCTATCAATCAGCAGCTTTCAGCTATGTGAACAGCCACCCGGAAGAAGGTTTTAATTGGTTATTGGCTCAAGCTGATCGTTATCCACAGTTGGTTGAAATCACCATCGGCAGCAGCATCAATCAAAACACCATCAACATTGCCGAGCGCATGGTAACGAGAGCGACCAGCCAAGGAATTCGTACTCGGCTAATTACCAGTATTGGTAATTACAAAGCTAGCCAAAATCCAAATCAGGCACTCAGCTGGCTTGAGGGATATGTACAGGATCCTGCGTATCCTGTGGCAGTTCAGAATGTGATTGCCAACATGTCCCACCAGAACCCCAAGGGAGCTGCCAAAGCGATTGAATCAAGAATCAACGAAAAGTATGCCACCCCCCTCGTCGGACAAATTGCGTCAAATTGGTATCAAGCCAGTCCAAGAGAGTCGATGGCGTGGCTGCAAGGGTTACCTGAAGGAGAGGCGAAAGAACAGGCATTAGGTACGATTGTGAGTACTGTGGCTCACCAGGACCCCGATGCCGCGATGGACTTGCTAGATTATATTCCCGATGGTCGACGACGAACTGACGCGAAGCGTAATATCGCCTATGCCCTACTCACACGCTCGCCGAATGATATTGAGAACATCCTGGAGGACCTAGACATTACGGGCCAAGAAGCGACTCAACTTCGCGCTCTTGCAAAACAAAGGGATCAGACTCGTTCTACCATTTTAAGACTCTAACGGTACTTGTTTGAATTCAAACTTACCTAATGAGGTGCAAAGCTGGTTAAAGCCCATCACGAAAAAGTGAATGACTGCATGCAGGCAAAACTCCAAAGGCTGGAGCGCTCCTGCCAGTTTTACCTTGGCTGACAGAGCTAGCGCTCTGTGGCGGACATATGTGTCGGATAGTATTGACGCATCCAATGCATGCCGATCGCTTTCATCGGCAGATTGAGTTCTAACTCTGGCACTTCTTGTGCCACCCATTCTGTAAATGAATTGCTATTAGGGCCTGGAAACATTGTGTAACGGTCTGCGAAGGGATAACGCACAATCGCCGCTCGCACCTTCTCGACCGAAGTTTCTGCGTTTGGTCCAGATACTTCATGCAACAAAATAGCTTCATTACCAAACCAAGGTGTATCCGGGTCTCCTTCGTGCACAGTGAGTGCTGTACCAGTTCTGCGCAATTTCCAGCCAATGACCTGATGGATGGTATAACGGTTTTCATTTGCCGCACGTGTCGCGACCCAGGTGTGAATAGCAAAATAGCCGCGAACACCCCAAACGCTTGCTCCGTAAACTAGAACACTCGCACCAGAATTGTTTGAGGCATTGATACCTTCAGGATGCAACAAAGGAGGCGTGATCAATAGCAGCCCGATAAGCAGACCTAATCCTAGCAGGGTACGTTTAAAGATCTTCATCTGATGTGTCTGTTGGTAACGTGGAATCCTTGAGTAACTCAACGGCTGCTTGTCTGACGAGATCAAGTGCGTCGCGATCTAACCATTGGGCCTGGGAATAAACACCTGCAATTCGTGATAGCGCTTGAATGTCTTGCAACGGGTTTTCATCTAAAAGCAAAAGGTCCGCGGGTTGATTTAAGGATACGGTTCTAATCTCCCCGCCAAAAGTCGTCTCAGGTATCATTTTCGACGACTGAAGCCCAGGTAACAGATACTGCTCCTTAGCAAAAACGGTCTCGACATCGTTCGGCACAATGGTATTCGCAAATGGACCGACGCCGACAATTTTTGCACCCTTGATGAGGACAATTTGATTCTCTGCGATCTCGCCGGACTGAATATTAATCACGTTCACACCTATAAACGCGAAGTCGGGACTCTCGAGGGTTGATGTGATCTGGCATCCAAACAACAGTAACGCCGCGAGCAAAGAAGCAAGCCGTTTCATGTGTGACTCAACCTGATAAGTTTTGTGAGATCCGCACATCACTGAACCTGATGCATCTATTAAAGAGATCTAGTTAAAAAAGGTGACTCCCAGCAGAGCGAGCGTTGCCGCCATATCTTCGGCTGAACTGGCAGGCTTAACCTGCTTGTCGACTGCCATCACCTTGCCGTCTAGCCCGATATAGTAGGTGTAACGCAGGGCATAACCACGATCGCCCAGCACATTATAAGCACGGGCCGTTTGTTTCGATGGGTCGCTCAGCAAGGGGAAGTCTGCTTTTTCTTGCGCAGCAAAACCAACGTTGTCTTCAATGGGGTCGACGCTTGCCATAAAGTACGCAACGTTAAAGGCTTTGATCAAGTGGCCGTTTTCAGCAAGGGACTTACATTCAATCGTACAACCTCGAGTGTAAGCTTTAGGGAACCACGCCAATACAACAGCTTTTTCACCACGATAATCCGACAGACGATGAACCTGACCATCGGTACCCTGCAGAGAAAAGTCCGGCGCGACATCTCCCACTTCTAAGCCATAGGCACTCGAACCAACCAAACCAAACACAATCAGGCACAGGCAGATTTTTTTCATGACGAATACGCTCTAGATCAAGGTTACAATTCACTAAGTTGAGTAAGGATAGCAGATGCTAGATTCTCGTATACGTCCAATAATTGACCCGGCTTTGACTAGGCTTGCAAGGCTGCTGAGCGATCGAGGTGTGAGCGCTAATCAAGTCACCGGGTTTGGCTTCGGGCTTGGTATGTTGGTTGTGCCTTTGATCCTGTCGGGTTGGTTTCACGCCGCTCTGGCGATTTTACTGGTAAATAGACTCTGTGACGGGATCGATGGCGCCATTGCTCGCATCGTCGGTCAAACCGACCTGGGCGGCTACCTCGACATAGTATTGGATTTCATTTTCTACTCTGCGGTGGTCTTTGCATTTTGCCTCGCTCAACCTGAAGCTGCGGTCTACGGTGCATTCTTGATTTTCAGCTTTATTGGCACCGGGACTTCATTCCTGGCTTTTGCCGTCATGGCCGAAAAGCGAGGCATGGAAACCTCTCAGCAGGGCGAAAAATCCTTTTTCTATACGGCAGGCGTAACAGAGGGATTTGAAACAATTTTGGTACTAAGTCTAATGTGCCTATTGCCAGCACAATTTTGGCTGCTGGCACTGGCGTTTGGAATTCTCTGCTGGATATCGACCCTGGGCAGAGTAGTCAGCGCAATGAAAGTACTTAGATAACCTTCTTCTTTTCTAATCGTGCAATCAGGGTTGCCAAGGTTTTATCCGTGGTTGAGCGACTAAACGAGTCGGTGAGAATATTAGTTATCTCTTTGTTCATTGATGTGTTGTGGGCACTCGCTGCCTTTTTTATTTTTTTATGGAGCGCAGTGGGTAAACGCAATACAAATTTAACTTGATCAACTTCGGCCATGTGTCTATTCCTTGATATTGAATGTTGGATGGAGAAATTATACGCATAGGATATGCTTTGGAATTGTGTCTTCTTACTTACATTAGTAAGGCAGATGTAATGAGATCGAATTGATAGCACTCGACACGGGAATACTTATGAAACCAGATGAGCTAAGTCGGCGTCAAGTGCTCCACATCGCTTGGCCCATTATTCTTTCTAACCTATCAACGCCACTTCTAGGTTTAGTCGACACCGCGGTGATCGGCAATCTAGGTGACGCCAGCCTGCTTGGCGCAATCGCCATTGGCGCTGTGATCTTCAGTTTTGTCTACTGGGGGTTCGGCTTCCTTAGAATGGGAACCACCGCATTGGTAGCCCAGGCGGTTGGTGCGAACCAACATCGCGAAGCCAGCGCTGTTTTTCTAAGGGCTGCGATTCTAGGCGTCTGCATCGGCGCACTACTGGTCGTCCTGCAAACCCCAATTGCAGTTGCGTCTTTAGGTTTGTTGGATGGCAGTGCGGAGGTCGAGAGCGCTGCCAATGCCTATTTTTCCGTGCGCATCATGGGAGCACCATTCTCTCTCGCACTGCTCGCTGTGATGGGTTACCTGTTAGGCATACAGGCAACCGGCACGGTCTTATTGTTGAACTTGGTTCTGAATGGTTTAAACATATTATTGGACTTGGTGTTCGTCCTAGTTTTAGGCTGGGGCGTCGAAGGTGTTGCTCTTGCCACCGTGATCGCTGAAGTCAGCGCACTTACTATCGGAATATTGGTACTCAGACCCCGACTTAAAAGGACTGGATCGGTAGCATTGTCGCTTCTGTTTAATGCCGCGGAACTTAGCAGAATGTTCAGAGTGAATCGTGACATCATGATTCGCACGCTTTGCCTGATTTTTGCTTTCGCATGGTTTACAAATCAGGGTGCAAGCCAAGGTGATGTCATTCTTGCCACCAACGCAATCTTGATGCAATTTGTGACTTTCTCGGCGTTTTTTCTCGACGGCTTTGCTCTCGCTGCAGAAACTCTGGTCGGGGCAGCAGTCGGGGCCAGCAACAGAGCCAAAATAAACCAATCGATACGTTATGTGTTTGAACTCGGCATTGTCACTGCGAGTTTACTCTCCTGCTTTTTTTGGCTTGGAGGAGAGGCTGTCATCTCGCTACTGACCAATATTGAATCGGTCAGAGATTCAACGGCGGTATTTATTTGGTGGGCAATTTTTGCGCCGATCGTCTCCGTTTGGTGTTATTTGTTGGACGGTGTTTTTATCGGCGCAACGAAAACCCCGGAGATGCGCAACGCCATGCTGGCCTCACTGATCGCATTTTTGGGTATGTGGTGGCTGGTAACGCCCCAATTCGGCAATCACGGCCTTTGGCTGGCCCTATATTGCTATTTTATTGCACGAACCATTTCCCTCGGATACTACTTGCCAGGACTGATACGCGATCACCGGTGACAGGGCTTTTTCGCTGAAGGCTCTTTTTCGCTGTTGCTCCGGTTTGCCTATTACCATTACACTCATAGCATTTAAATTGAGGAAAGCTTACACATGAAAATCGCCACAATGATGAGTTACGCGCAGGGCTACATTGGTGCTACAAAAGAAATTGTCGAGATGGAAAAGGCTGGACTCGATGTGGTTTGGATTCCCGAGGCTTATTCCTTCGACGGTGTGAGCGCCATGGGATACGTGGCGGCTAAAACCGAACGAGTGACCATCGCTTCTGGAATACTCAACATTTACAGCCGCTCGCCTGCCTTACTCGCGATGACCGCCGCTGGAGTTGATGCTTTATCTGAAGGCCGGTGCATGCTTGGATTAGGTGCCTCAGGCCCACAGGTAATCGAAGGTTTTCATGGCGTCGCCTATGACGCACCTATCACTCGTATGCGTGAAATCGTCGATATCTGCCGCGCCATTTGGAGACGAGACGAGAAGCTGGATCATCAAGGCAAAAAATATCAAATTCCGCTACCTGCTGATCAGGGAACGGGACTCGGAATACCACTCAAGCTTATCAATCATCCTTATCGGGAAGAAATTCCCATTGCCTTGGCAACGCTGGGCGAAAAGAGTGTAGCGATGACCGCCGAAATAGCTGACGCTTGGCTGCCTGCTTTTTATATGGCTGAAGGCGCAGAAGCGGTCTGGGGTGATGCGCTCCGAAAGGGTAATGCAAAGCGAGATCCTGGTCGCCCGCCTCTCGATATATACGCTGGAGGTGCGGTCGCTGTCGGCGAAGGTCTGGAATCCTACCGTGATATGTCGCGTCCAGGTATTGCACTTTACGTCGGCGGAATGGGCGCTAAGGAGAAGAACTTTTACAACCAAATATTCCGCAAGTACGGCTACGAAGAAGAGGCTGAAGCTATTCAGAACCTGTTTCTCTCGGGCCGTAAGTCTGAGGCCGAAGCGGCCATCCCACAAAGTTATTTGGACGCAACTTCTATGGTGGGTTCTGAAGGTTTTATTCGGGACCGTTTGCAAGCTTATAAAGAAGCCGGTGTAACGAGTTTGAGCGCGAGTTTCCTTGGTACCACCACTGAAGAACGGGTCAGAAATTGCGACGCCCTAAAAAATATTATTGAGAAGATTTAGGCGGCGTGAGCGAAGCCTTAACACTCTATGAAAGGCTCGGAGCTGAAGCGGGCGTATTAGAACTTGTCACTCGATTCTATGATGAGATGGACAATAATTCTGATGCCCGCTTGATTCGGGACAAACATGCTCCGAATCTCAACACTTCGAGAGTAAAACTGTTCGAATATTTTAGTGGTTGGTTCGATGGACCACCTCTCTTTGTCGATAAGTATGGTCATCCACGATTACGCGCACGACACAAACACATCGAGATCGGACTGCAAGATCGAGACATCTGGTTACACTGTCTGACCACGGCTTTAGGTCAGATGGATATACCTGCGGATCTTCGAGTCGACCTCCTCGAGAAAATCGCACCTATGGCGGATCATATGCGGAATCTCGAAAACGAAGAAAAGGCAGAAGCAACTCTAGCGGATTAGTGAAATCCCGAGTCCGATCATGGCTTTTGTGAACCCTGCCTAGATACCAGACTAAGGACTATGATGTACTTTGCTACAGACGCCCGAAGAACTATCAGTTCAGCGAGCGGCGGTGCGAAAGGCCTCTGCAGAATTTAAGTCGGCCGTAAAGTTTGCTGAAAAGAAATACCCCGGTTCGAGCTAGTAATCGAGGCTAAGCATCAACGCTAGCCTTCAAGACGCAGTCACGCCCTCGGTGAGTACCCAGGGTAAAATACTACCACCAAAGTTGACTCGCTCTTGGCTCACGGCCTTCACGGACTTCAACAACGACACCATATTGCCACTGACGGTTGTTTCCTTAATTGGAAACTGAATCTTGCCATCTTTAATGTAATAGCTGTTCTTCGCAATACCTGAAAAGTCCCCCCGATCATTTGGGTTACCGCCACTAAATCGGGCAATCAAAATACCCTGCTCTACCCCACTGATCATGTCAGCAAGTGCATGGTGACCGGCATCCACTTGATAACACCCCCCGGCATTCACTGCGCGAGGCAGTCCCGTTTTATTTGCGCCGTATAAACCCAGCAGGTACGAGTTCAATACACCGTCTTCAAGGATGGTCGAGTTTTCTGCCTTATAGCCATCGCCCGTGACCCAGTAACCTGAGCACACGTCGGCATTCACCGGACAAGAACGCAGTGTTAACTTGTCACTCGTGACGGCTTCGCCAAGTTTATCCTTATAAACAGAAGTACCACTGATCAATGCGCCATCGCTAATTTTGCCCGTCAGAAATCCAACGAAACTTCCAAGCGCGTTGGGCGTGATGATCATGTCACCGGTAAATTTTCCTGGGATATTTTGAGTTTCTATTTGTTCGGTTGATTGACGCATTAGTTCGTCAGCATTCATCATTTCTCGTATCGGTGTATCCAGGTCATAGGCGCTGTAGCCAAAATAATTCATCGAAGAGGTTTTTTTACCGCGTTTTGACGTGAACATAGTCGACACCTGATAAACACCTCGGCGAGACTCGAACAGGACATCGTTACTATTGACGTAAACGCTGCGTCTGTTACCAAAGGTGATCGCCACCGATCCAAAGTTTAGATCGGGATACTGGTTTTTAGCATAGTCCTGCACCTCAACAATTCTGTCGTACATTCGATCATAGTCCGGCTCACTCGGACCAGCATCGAAAGTTTCAGGTGGTTGATGCTCGGCTATCCCGTAAGCTTCATCCGGTGATGCACCTCGGGCCATATCTGACAGATTATCGATGGTGCTAGCCAGAGTTTCCGGGTCGGTTTTGTTGACCGACAAGCTAGCTTTCTTTTGATCTTTGATTCCCGTGATCGCAACATCAGTTTCGAAGTTAGTGCGCATCAAGTTGATCACACCATTCTCAGCCTGCAGTTCATGAAATTCTTCCGACACGATTCGAGCAGCTGCGTGAGTAAAGCCGGCTTTACCGATCTTTGTCAGGGTGTCCTGAGCAATTGCCTTATTGGTCATTACTCGCCTCCGATATAAACTTTAGTTTTCACCGCGGGACCGCCCATGCCGACTGGCATGGGTTGTTTCTTGCCGCACATTCCCGCGCAACCCCACTCCATTTCATCGGAGAGCATGCTGACTTCTTTCAACATGTCAAAGGCCACTCCGGATATCGTGGTGTCGGTAATGGCGTGACCGAGCTTGCCATTCTTAATTTCATATCCCATTTGAACTCCGAACATAAATTCGCTCGTGGTATCGGCCTGACCATTGGTGGGACGCATCAGCAAATAGCCATCATCGATCGATGCGATCATGTCTTCTAATTTATCTTTGCCCGGTAAGATAGCGGTGTTGCGCATCCTAATTAATGGTTCATCTGTATAGCTGAAGGCACGCGCATTTCCCGTCAGCGGCATGCCAAAGTGTTGTGCACTATCTTTGTTATGCATGAAGCTCTTCAAAATACCGTTTTCAATCAGGACTGCATCCAGACTTTCCACGCCTTCATCGTCCATATAAATCGGCATCGGCAACACTTCGCCGTTGTGACTATTGGCGAAGTCGATAAGCGTCACAAGATCACTTGCAACTCGCTCACCGAGATAATCACCAGCAATAGACCCTTCTCTAACGATGTCAGCTTCAG
>JBLHQQ010000097.1:0-8910 GCA_047625245.1 Candidatus Azotimanducaceae bacterium | reverse complement strand
TAGGTCCAAACCCAGTCTATGTTTCAAATGTTGAAAAATACCATTGGTTTGACGGCGACGGCATGGTGCACTCGGTGCAATTCAAGGATGGCGCAGTCACCTATCGCAATCGTTTTGTTGAGACAGAAGGGCTTGAGTGGGAGCGTAAAGAAGACCGTTGGCTCTGGAGAGGGCTCAACGGCATGATGGATGGCGGCCCTGCTGTAATGCCTGAAGGTGCGCCAGCGGGTAAGAACCCAGGCAACACGGCTTTCGTTAATCACAATGGGACGCTGTACGCTCTGCACGAAGGCTCCGACCCTCATATACTGAGTCTGCCGGATCTAGATACCGTTGGTACGACAAATTTTGACGGCAAGCTCACCCACGCTTTTACGGCTCATCCAAAGGTTGACCCCACCACCGGGGAAATGATGACTTTTGGTTACGGCCCATTCCCGCCTTTTGTGACTTATTCGGTCATTAACAAGGAAGGCGCTCTGGTTCACTCCACGCCAATCACGATTCCCAAGGGCGTGATGATGCACGATTTTGCCTGCTCCAGAAATTATTCAATCTTCCTCGATTTTCCACTGACTTTTGACATTGAAGCCGCTATGGAAGGCAAGTCGCCGCTTGCATTTGAAGCTGAGCACGGCTCTCGCATTGGCATTATGCCGCGCCATGGGTCTGACGAAGATGTTAAGTGGTTTACCGTCGATGTAGGTGTCGTGATCCACACAGCAAATGCCTGGGAAGAGGGTGATGTCCTGGTACTTCAAGCCTGTCGTTCGAAATCTTCAGACATCATTGGCGCAGCAGAAGTTGATACGGATGATCCCACTGACTTGCTGGGGCAACTGTATGAATGGCGCATCAATGTGAAAACAGGTGTCATTACTGAAGGGCCTCTACATGAATACTATTCAGATTTTTCACGCATCAATGAAAATTATTCAGGGACGAAAACGCGCTATACCTACTCTGCGGAATTTGATCAAAGCCGCGACATCACCTTCAAGGCGATCATGAAATTCGACCGAGAAACCGGTGAAACGCAACATCACAATTTCGGTGCAGGACGATTTGTTGGCGAGGCAGTATTCGCGCCAAAAGCCGGCTCGTCAGATGAAGACGACGGTTATGTCATTTGCTTTATTCAGGACGAAAATGTCAATCAGAGTGAATGCGTCATCATTGATGCGAAAAATTTCGATGCTGACCCAGTCGCACGAATCATGATTCCTTACAGGGTGCCATACGGCTTTCACTCTGGATGGGTTGGCGCTTAGGGATTTATTTGCTGCCACCTCCGTATCAAAGCTGATTGATCCCGAAAGAGTTTTGACGCGCTTAATCACGATATCATCACGTTTTCTTAGCAACGATGGAAAACTGGCTTCAAGCACCTTACATCTGCCGCAGTTATCCGCATAGACCTCGACGATTGTATAAGCGTCAGCCTCGCTCATTTGTGCGAAGGTAGTTCTGCTCTCATATAGATCAGCGATTTCGAAAAACTGTTCCCGATCCACCGAGGTTGATGATGCCTGAGGCAATATGGAATAGTCGCCTTGATTCGAATTGAGATAAAGTAGTGTGCCGGCGAAGATACCGATCACAACCAGAAGGTTTCGCACAGTCTATCTCCAAATTGCTAATCGCTGTATCTAGCAAGTTGATCGGCGTCGGGCGCTTGGAATTCAGGTAGGTATCCTTTCATCATAGCGTTGGGGATATACGTCACGTCGTCAGATTCTAGTTGGTTTCTCGCGTTAATCCTCTCTAGCAACTGCTTAACCGGCACACCGAAAAAGTGAATTATTGTCTTTGCGCCCACCGCGAAGGCCCTCGTTTATGTCGGGTTCTGGCCGCTAGCCCTCACCACCTTCATCGTCCTGAATGTAATTCTCGAGCGTCTCAATTTCCTCGGACTGGACCTTGACGACAAACTTCATCAGGTCGCTGCCTGAAATCATACCGACCAGTTTTGCGCCGGACACCACTGGGAGGTGACGTATCTTATATTCGGTCATAAGCGCCACACAGCGTTCCACATTGTCATCTGGGCTCACCGAGATAACATTTTTCGTCATGACTTCCGATACAGCCGTTTCGCCTGCTGGCATGTTTCTAAGGATCACCGCCCTGGCGCAATCACGCTCAGAGATAATACCCACCAGTTCTGAACCGTCTGGTGATACGGCCAACGTGCCGGCCGCCTTTGTTTCCATCAGAGCTGTTGCTTCAAGTACCGACTGAGAAGCAACAATCGTCCAGACCTCGCGTCCTTTGAATTCCAGAATTTCGTCAACTGTATTCATCATTACCAACCTCTCACTTGCTGAACCTTCACTATAAACCGACTCAAGCAGATTCTGCTAGAGGCGGGAATGCAATTGATTCTCACTTGGAATTGGACATGGGGAGCACTTCAGCGATACTCACCAATTAGGACACTACCAGGCGAGCAACTCAAAGCAGCAAAGCCTTTGGATTAGGGCCCTGTCCTGAAAGGGCCATAAGCCTCTGGTCACCCACCGATTTGTGATTACAATATCCGCCAAGCCTCCATAGTGGCCGCTCGAGGTGAGATTTTTGAGACGCGATGCAGGTTTTCAAAATTTGAGGTAAATGAATCAGCGACTGTTTTCTCTTCACGCCGTTGGCTTGGGTTCGGGCTTATCTGCTAACGACTCTGTGCGCTCAGCATTCCTTGCTCTTAGGCAGATAACAAGCCAAAGTGAGAAAACAACTCTACAATCGGGGAACAACGCATGAATCAACTTGAACAATTTCAAGCCTACGCCGCCGCCTTTGAAGAAACCTATGCAGACGACAACTGGCAGCGATTGGAACAATACTTCACCACCGATGCGATATATGCCCCTGGCGATGGCACCGAGGCAGTTGGCCGCGAAAAGGTTCTTACGCAACTGCGCGAGGGCATCGACGGGCTGGATCGCCTGTTTGATTCCCGCGTGTTGAGTGCTGCACCTCCAAGTGTAGATGGCGACACGGTATCGCTGGCCTGGAAGCTCACACTCAGCAAAGCAGATGTCCCTAACCTTACTGTCACAGGCGTCGAGCACGCCACATATACTGACGGTGTGATCAGCCATCTGGAGGATGTTTTCGATGAGGGTACTGCCAAAATCTTAGGCGGGTGGATGAATGCACACGAAGAGTCTCTGGAAGGCTAAGCCATCTCACCTGGTGACAGAACAACTGCTTCTGGCCGTTAGCACTGCACGAATATCAACGATTCAATCTGCTACCGACCGAAACCTGCCGCAGGTGATGGCTTGGTACTCCTATCGGCTGGATCTAATCCCGCGAAACAGATAGTTAGGATTCGTGGCGTAATTGGAGCATTTATTTCCGTACACCTGAGATTGATCCATGATGCTTAAACAGCTCGCTTCTGTGGCTGGGTTTAACATTTAACTCATGTGTTGCATCGACCGGATGAATCCGCAGAAGTTAGCAGCCATCGATACAACCGAAAAATATTAATGAATCAATCTGTATCGACCCAAAGATATCGCAGTATTTTCGATTACAGTTCCGGTTTTGTTAAAAGCTTCACTGCCTGCAACAACAGGTGTAACTAAATTTCTAACGGTTTGGCTGAGGCAACCAATGCTGGGTTTTGTTTCCAAGCATCGGACGCATCAATATATAGCTCAATACCATTACCGTCTGGATCCGATATGTAAATGGATTTAGATACATTGTGGTCCTCTAGCTGCATTTCCAGCCCGTGCCCTTCCATTTGCGTTTTAGCTTCTCGAAGCTCATCCATCGTATTTCCGATTTTGAACGCAACATGATCAAGTCCGGAACCCGCCGCAACCGCAAGATCTTTATTCTCGCTAATTGCGAAATCATGATGGTTGCCAAGGCTGCAAGATGCCTCTGATTTTTTAAGGTTACTCACTCTAACAACGACATGGCCAAGTGATTGAGTAGCTCCGATCAATAATATTGTGTTGTCAACCAATTGATTGTGGCCCCTGTTGCTTTCTTGCATTCAAGAGAGCCGTGTTAAAGTGTTGAATTTATGAAGGTGGTACACTTTGAGAAATCTCGTGATGATGGCTCTTGCCGTCGCGTTAGCTGCGACGGCCTTTCAAGTTGCCGCCGCAGAACCCTGCACCGCTGACAACAGGACCCGTGTTGCGGCAAATGACGAATGCTTGGTGATCAAAGTGTACGGCGAGTCTGCCGAGCGAACATCATTGATCATTTTCATCCACGGTGACGGATACCGCCGCGATCCTTCCGACTACGGACCTTCCGACTACATGTATCGGCTTGCTCAGCAATTCGGCGAGAAGGGTGTTGTCGCCGTTGGTTTGATCCGACCCGGATACTTTGATTCAAAGGACAATCATTCGACTGGCAACAGTTATCGTGACGGGGATAACTACAGACCTGATTTGATCGCAACCGTAGCGGCCGCCGTTAAGGTGCTTAAAAATCATTACAAAGCTGAGTACGTGGTATTGGCTGGGCATTCTGGCGGGTCAGCAATTTCAGGAGTCATAGTCGGCAAATATCCACATTTGGTTAACGCTGCCGTTCTTGGTGCTTGTCCTTGCAATGTACCGGAGTGGCGTTTCATGAGAAGAGGGCGGAACAATTGGCGTTCCAGTCTTTCACCCCACGATTTCATCGATAGGATTGACAAGAAAACCACGATTGTCGCCGTTACCGGCGGTAACGATGGTAATACAGTATCGGTGTTAAGCAGAGATTACGTGGTAAGCCTTAAGAGTAAGGGTATAGACGCCACCTTTATCGAAGTGCCTGCAGTCGGGCATAACGGCTTAGAGAAAACGAGCGATTACAAAACCGCCATTAGGCAGTTGCTAAAGGGACGCTCCTGGGCCCCGAGTTAAACGCGATTAAACGTGACAGGTCTATTTTTCACGTCCGCCTTTGGCCGTTAAAAGATATGCGGTAATGCGCTGTTTCACATTTGATCCAGCGGTCAGCTATCAACCAGCAGCCGGCTGAAGCGTACTGACGCGCTCCTTTAGGTTGCGCGGTTACCATCATCTTTGGTTGGAGCCTCAGCAAGTTAGGTAGGCCTTCTTGGCAATGCGCTTTGCAAGAGTCATGTTCACCGCGCCATCGTCATCTCGTCGTAGGTGAGCGTGACAAACGTGGCAGGCATTGGCTATCGAAGCTGGTGTTTGAATCACCCGAGATATCATCAAGGGTGATCTACAAAAAACAATAATAGCTAATTCATCTTCTGCTAACTGACTACCATTGATCGACATGCATAACAGTGTCGAGCGGGGGGCGGTATGCGGGTTTGAAATCAGTGCCCTTAGTGTAGGCAATGGGGATCAGTGCGATCTGGGTATATTCGGCATAGGGAATGCCCAGCAGGTTTGCGATTTCCTCCTCGTGCATCAAATGTAGCGTGGTCCAGGCGGTACCCAGACCGCGAGCACGTGCGGCGAGCATAAAGCTCCAAGCAGCAGGAATAATTGAACCGTAGGTAGCGGCCTGAGCGAAATTTCCTCCGCCGGCAATTTCCGGTGATTCAATACGCCCGGCAATACAAGGGATGAGCAACGCAGGTGCCTTGGCCATGTTGGCTGCCAAATATTCAGCCGACGAGGTAGAACGTTCCTGGCTGGAGACTAGTGATTGATCACCACTTTCCTTATGCAGGTGATGAATAGCTACGGGCATAGTTTTATAGATTTCCCAGACCTGGGCATAAATTTCTGCAATTCGATCCTTCTTTGCTCGATCAGTGACAAACATGAACTGCCATCCCTGCGCATTTGAGCCCGTTGGCGCTTGTACGGCGATGTTCATACATTCTTCCAGGACAGCCATTGGTACGGGGCGCTCAAAGTCCAGGCGCTTGCGTACAGCGCGGGTAGTACTGAGAAGCTCATCATTGCTTAGTGCTAACTGTGGATGTGACATTTAAATCCTCGTGATGTTGGTGGTTGGTTTTTTGGTCCGTATTTTTAACGAGTTAGTGGGTGCTGTGGCTTTGAATTCGGGCCAGTCTTTCTAGACTGCAATCAGTAGTTGGTAAACCCTTCCAGTTCCTCAATGAAATGCTCACTGACGATAGGAAAAAACTGGACTTTCTAAAGAACGATCAAGTATAGCAATCGCCGATAGTCATACAAGTTTAGGTCATGGTGACTTCCGCTTCTGGCCGCTAGGCTGTGTGAAAAGTCGATTAAGAAAAATTCGATCGTGCACACAGCGTTCTCATTCTTGTACATGGTGCTGCCATTAGAGCAGATGACAAATGCTGGCCCGGAGATTCTAATTGGATGCCGGAAGGTAACGCCGGACCCACCACCGCTTCCTTGTTCGAAGAAGCGTACAGACTCACGTCCAGAGCCACTGACAACGAAACTTGTGTTTTCAAGAACCTTCACTTAGAAGTCTACTTGGATTTGAGAATTTGGGGGAGAAGATTCCTTCTGAATACAAATCCATTCTCACATGGCTCTACGATGCGGGTTGCTGTAGCTTTGTGAGGGGCGACGCATAGAAAAGCCTGATATCGGTATCTTGGTTGTTACAGGCCTGTCTCCGTCCACTCGTGCAGAACTTTGAAGTATCGAACACTATGTCAGGTGGCAGAGGCAGACACAGCATGCGTTGCGGCGATGTCCGTGCTTGACCCTGCTCCTGCTCCTGGTAGAAAACTGGTGTCAGTAACTCAGTTTGCCAGGGGCGACGTCAGACGTCAGTCCAATTTGCGCAGCGACATAGAATATTGTGTCACCGAATCCACCGAGAGATTGAAAGACGGCTACGAGTTCAAGAGAGGCGCATATTTCTTGATGCTTGTGCGTAGGAAAGAGAGCGGAACAGAATGACTAATACTGGCGAAGGTACCTTTAATTCAAAGTTTCATCTTTTGTTGCTCCTCGCCTTGTTCTCATTGGACTTCTCTATCGCCTTCGCAATTATCTCCTTTGAGCGTTTCCTCTTTTCAATCCTCGAAGCAGCGCCTGGACGTTTTAAGTATTCTGGGTCATTCTCGATTGCAGGGATGTCTTGACCAATCACGCGCACGACATCACCGTTTTGATCTTCCCAAAATTCAATCGTCATGTATTTCCACATAAACTTCTTGTATTCGACGCCGATGTGCCCATAACCATCATAAGGATGCTCTGCCAGTTTTCTGATAGGCACACTTGAAGGTTTCTCTTAGTCCAGTCACTTTTCAGTAGATCGATAAAAATTGCTGGATTTTCATCCCGAAGACGCACAAATTCGGCCCTCCAGCTTTTTTAGTCTAGCTTTGGAGAGCTTCGCCAGCTCAGCGTCCAATTTTTCTGGTCGATCAGGGTATTTCTTTGTGAGTTTTTCGACATCCTCGTTCGTGATCTAAGAACCATAAATAGCCATCTCCGTTCCAGATTTTGTACGAAATTTTTCGTCCAGTTTTGCCCGTCCGGTTCTCAGTGTCGAGGCTTCAGCGTAGGCCTTCAGTTCTTCATCGGACATGTCGTGCAATGGAGAGCCAATGGCGAGATTTGCTGCCAAAAGCAAAATCGGTATGCATGCTATTTTCGGAATCATAATTCTGCTCTTAGCTGTTTAAGTAAGTGTTACCTATCCCAGCTAGGTGTTATGGATGTGCTTCATCTTTGATAAATATCTCACTTAGATCATTAAACTGAAGCGCCCCGGATATTCCGGAGACTCTTTGTTTGAGTCATTGAATCGCCGACGATTTACTTAGCTTCGCGAGCCTAAGATAGGCAAATATTTTATTAGAAACCCTCTGGCAACTAGTGCCAGAAGCAAATTCGCTAGGCAACTCACCCCCCAGGGTCTCCTGTCAGGCACGGGACATGAATTCTGTCAATTGTGGTTTCGATCCTAAGACATGAACCGTCATCAGTGTTCGGCATTGAGCGGCTAGCGAAAGGTCATGTTCGGCTACCGTTTTTCGTCGCCGCCAGTTCCGCCAAACGATTCCCCATTCGTCGCCGAGGCGTTGCAAGGCCGACTCATCACAACCTTCTGGGAGCTGGGAACCGGGCGCTCGCCGAAGTCCGCGAATGAACGCACGCCAGGAACAAATCCACCAGGGTGTGGCAATGACGATGAACGTGTCTGCGTGTTGGAACAAAAGGTCGTTGTTAACGTCATTGCTGTCGACAATCCACGCCTCAGCTGCAAGCAGAGCGCGCTGCTTCTCGAGGAGCTCGTCTTCTGGCACCCGCACCCAGCCAGGTTTCCAACTGTGGAGGTCGAGATGGATAAGGGGAAGACCCGTTTTGGTCGCTAGTAATTTTGAAAATGTACTCTTTCCAGCCCCGGCCATGCCGGTGACAACAATGCGCTTACCCACTATCGAAGATGTGTTGTTCACGCTCATGTCACCTAAGAACTCCTCTATGACCCGTAACTCTATTTGAAAATTTTGTTCGCCCAAAGCGTTAGGCCATTGGCAACACTGCCAAAGTGATCACCATCGACGACTTCAATATCACCAATTTGCTCTGTGATGACTTGCCTAATCACAGGAGATCTTGCCGAACCCCCGGTGATATAGATCAGGTCGGGTTTTACGACGGCCTGGGCAATGGTTTCGTTTACGACGTTAATCATTTGCGCCAGCGGCCTGCGAACGGCTTCTTTCATCGTTTCAAAGGTTACCTTACTGGAGAGCGCATCTTCAATGTAATCTAATGCGACGTCTACTTGATTGACTTCAGAAAGAAGTATTTTGGCTTGCTCAGCGCTGGCAACGACGCGCTGGTTTTGTTTGTGTTTGCGCATGTGGACAAAGCGTTCAAATAGCTTTGGTTGTTTGGTTTCAATTTGAAGGCGCTCAAACAACAGTGTGGTTTGTAGGCTGTTGAAATCGGCTTGAGCGCCGACATCATTGGTAGAAATCGCGTTCCAGAAAATTTGGGT
>JBLHQQ010000096.1:0-9071 GCA_047625245.1 Candidatus Azotimanducaceae bacterium | reverse complement strand
ATTTCGGTTCGAGTCGGGGGAAAAGAAGTCGACGTTCGGGTATCCACAATTCCGGCTAGTAACGGTGAGAGAGTGGTGATGCGTCTCCTCGATAAGCAAGAAGGGCGGCGAGATCTTATCAACATGGGGATGAGCACTGACAATCTAGCCGCGATGCAGGAGCTGGTGAAAAAACCCCACGGTATTATTCTGGTGACGGGCCCTACGGGGTCCGGTAAGTCGACGACGCTTTATGCGTGCCTGGACAAATTGAATGATCGCTCTAGAAACATTCTCACCGTTGAAGATCCAATCGAATATGATGTCGAAGGTATCGGCCAAACTCAGGTGAATAGCAAGGCTGATATGACATTTGCCAAAGGGCTTCGGGCCATTTTGCGTCAGGACCCGGATGTCGTCATGGTAGGAGAAATCCGTGACCATGAAACCGCGGATATTTCAGTCCAGGCTAGCCTTACTGGGCACCTGGTCTTATCAACCATCCATACAAATACTGCGATCGGTGCTTTGACGCGACTGGCCAATATGGGGGTACAACCTTATTTACTGAGCAACAGCATTGTCGGGCTTGTCGCCCAGCGGTTACTGCGGGTGCTCTGCGTGCACTGCCGGCAGGCATATACGGCAGACGAATATGAATGTGATCTGCTGGGTTTGGATAAATCAGATCCACCGACGTTACATCGCAAAATTGGCTGCGACAAATGTACCCATGAGGGTTACCGTGGACGTCAGGGCATTTATGAAGTTGTTACCGTAGACGATAACCTTCGTCGTATGATTCATAGTGGCGCCTCGGAGCTCGATCTTGAAGAGCAGGCTCGAAATCGCTCTACCAGCATTCGTGATGATGGTATTGCCAAGGTCCTATCGGGAACAACCTCGGTAGATGAATTACTTCGCGTGACGACAAAAGACTAATTATTTGTGGCAGCTTTTGAATATATAGCTCTCAATCCGAAAGGACGAGAGGAGAAGGGTGTACTTGAGGCTGATAGTTCTCGTCAGGTGCGGCAACTGCTGCGAGAAAAGGGTATGGCACCCCTAGCGGTGACCGCGGCCAAAGAAGACAAGAGCAGCAGCCAGAACATATTTGCTGAAATGTTCAAACCTCGATTGACGGTGAGAGAGCTAGCGTTGGTTACGCGTCAGTTAGCGACCCTAATTGCTGCCGGCTTGCCAGTTGAAGAGGCTTTGTTGGCAGTTTCTAAACAGAGCGAAAATCCGAAAATACAAAGTATGTTGTTGGCAGTGCGAGGCAAGGTGATGGAAGGCTTTAGCCTTGCCAACAGTCTCACAGAATACCCGCGGGCCTTTCCGAACTTGTATCGGGCGACCGTTTCAGCGGGTGAGTCCGCAGGTCATCTAGACCTGGTTCTAAACAGGCTTGCAGATTTTACCGAGTCCCAACAGGAGTCCAGGTCGCGCATCCAGCAGGCGATGGTGTATCCAGTTATTTTGTTTTTATTGACCATCGCCATTCTGGCGGGTCTGCTCGGCTATGTGGTGCCGGACATCGTCAAAGTCTTTGCTGATACGGGACAGGAATTGCCGGCTTTAACCATATTTATTATTGCTGCCAGTGACTTTGTAGCTGGATATGGCGTGTTCGTTGTCATCGCAATTGGAGTAATGGTACTGGGGGCTCAACGAGCCTTGAAGGTACCATCGATTCGATTGGCTTGGGATCGACGGATACTCCACTTACCACTAGTCGCTAAAATTAGCCGGGGTATGAACACAGCCCAGTTTGCTAGTACCTTAAGCATTCTCTCTTCAAGCGGCGTTCCGCTCGTCGATGCTATGAGAATTGCCGGTAAAGTGCTAACTAATACGTTTCTCCAGCAGAAGGTCGCAGAGGCTACGGTTAAGGTCAGCGAGGGCTCGAGTTTGCACGTCGCATTGGAACAGAGCGGGTATTTTCCACCTATCATGTTGCACATGATTGCGAGCGGAGAATCGAGTGGTCAGCTGGATGATATGTTGTCCCGAGTGGCCAAAAGCATGCAGCAAGATGTTGAACTACTGTTGGGAGTGCTGCTCAGCCTATTCGGCCCTTTTATGCTGCTCCTCATGGGTGGCGCGGTGTTCGTCATTGTCATGGCGATCCTTCTGCCCATTATCAACTTAAATCAGCTGGTTACCTGAGACTGGCGAACTGAACGCATTGGAAGCAATATGATTAGCTCGAAACCTAAATTGAAACATAAGTCGAAACAACGCGGTTTTACTCTAATTGAAATCATGGTCGTGGTCGTGATTCTCGGTATTCTTGGAGCTCTGATCGTACCGAATATCATCGGTAGACCCGATGAGGCTCGAGTCATAGCTGCCAAGGCGGATATTGGTGCGATCGGTAATGCGCTAGAGATTTACCGACTCGATAATAGTTTCTACCCCAGTACTGAACAGGGCTTAGAAGCTCTAGTTGAATCACCTAGTGGTTTCCCTGAGGTGAGAAATTGGGGTCCCGACTCGTACCTAAAAAAGATCCCGGTCGATCCCTGGGACGAGCCATATCTTTACTTCAATGAAGATCGAACTTATGAGGTCTACTCTTATGGCGCCGACCGAAAAGAAGGCGGCGAAGGTGTTGATGCGGATATTAGTTCCAACGATCAGTAGGTCAAGGTGAACAAATCAGCAGCATTCGGTTTTACGCTGGTTGAAATTCTAGTGGTGCTCCTGATCGTGTCGATTATGTCCGGAATAGTGGTCGCTAGTATGCCGGCTTTGACTCGTTCTGGTGACTTTGAAGCCGAGGCTAAAAGACTGCAAGTAGTCCTTGAACTTGCTAGGGAAGAGGCCCTGATGCAGTCCAGCGAGTTTGGCTTTCGGCTGGATCGTGATTCGACCGGCTCCTATTCTGCCTATAGTTTCACAATCTACGATGATGAGGCGCAAAGCTGGTCTGTTTATGATGTTCCGCCCTTGCAGCATCACGAGCTGCCTGAGGGAATAGAAATGCAGCTCGTGGTAGAAGGTGACGGTTTTCGTCTTGAAGAAGAAGAGGATGAAGGCTTGCCCCCTGTCATGCTGCTGTCGAGCGGAGAGACGACACCATTTGATCTCACTATATTGATCGGTCGAGACGCTTCTGTGACCTTAACTTCAGACGGCTATTCTCGGATTGAGAAGGTTGAGCCTAATGCTGAATAGATTCAGCCAAGGGTTTACGTTGTTAGAGGTGATGATCGCGGTGGCGATTTTTGCAATTGTCTCTGCGGCATTAATCAAAAATGCGACCCAGACCGTCAAGCAAACCAATCATATTCAAGAGCGTAGTCTCGCTTATTGGATTGCTGAAAATCAACTCAACGAAATCCGAAGCCAACCTAGGGATGACAACAACTACCCGGCTCCAGGTTCTGATCGAGTCAGTGTGGTGATGGCAGGCCGAGATTGGGAGCTCGTCATTGCCTATGAGGCGACAGAAAATGACGATATGCGGCGAGTCATCGTTAGTGTTTTCAACCCCCTTGATTTGGATAACCAAATTGCAGAACTCGCCGGATTCTTGGGGCGCTATTGATGAAGCGACCTTCTGGCTTCACCTTATTGGAAGTGCTGGTTGCAATGGCGATCTTTTCAGTGATCGGCCTTGGCGCCCAGCAGATGCTACGCACGATCATCGACACTCACGAAAAAACCCGTGACCAGATACAGGGCTTTTCTGAGTTGAGCCGAGCCTTCGTGATTCTGGGACGAGATATCAGCCAGACTGTGCCTCGCGGCATTCGCGACGAATATGGTGAATCCTTACCACCTCTAATGCTCGCCTCGGGCCCATATTTCATCGAACTCACTCGCACGGGTTGGAGTAATCCGATCGGTTCAGCCCGAAGCAACTTGCAAAGAGTAGCCTACGAGCTCAACGCAGAAGGTGAAATCGAGCGTCATTTTTGGCTAGTGCTCGACCGAGCAGAGGACTCAGAGCCTATATCTCAAACAGTGCTGACTGGAGTTGATGACTTTCAGATCCAACTACTGACAGAAAAAGGCGAATCAACCAGTGTTTGGCCCGACTCGAATAGTAACTTGCAGATTCCGGTTTCTGCGGAAGTCATCCTTCAAACCAAAGCGTTTGGAGAACTGCGTAAGGTGTTTAATTTTGTGGAACCATTTCGCGCAGGTCAGAGCGGTCTGGGAAGCAACATCAAGGGAGGCAATGGGGCTGCGAATACAAGTGATTCAAGTCAGCAAGATCAATCGAATCTCAGTATAAATAGTGGGGAGAATACCCCATGAAAAATCAACAGGGCGTAGCCCTAATCACCATATTGCTAGTGGTTGTGATCGCGACGGTGTTAGGTGTTTCAATGACCACAGATCAACACTTTGCCATCAATCGCGCTCGAACATTTTTTGATCAGGGTATCGTTCACCAATATGCTCTAGGTGGAGAAGAACTTGCTCGGCAGATACTTCATCAGGACTTTGTCGATGAACCATTGGTAGACCACAAGAGTGAGAACTGGGCTGCAACTGATCTGCGCTTCGACTTTGATCAGGGTGAAGTCGAAGTCCTAATTGAGGACCTGCAATCTCGGATAAATCTAAATTCGTTAGCAGAAAATAGTACTAATCGGCAGCTCGCGAAACAAAGGATGATCAGCTTGCTCGCAGAGCAGGGCCTGGATGCATCCTACGCAGATAGAATAATAGATTGGATCGACCTCAATAATAGTGTTTCGTCTCTTGGGGCCGAAGATTACGACTACCTCGGGCTTGAGCGACCCTATAGAACAGCGAATACCTTGATGGTTGACCTATCTGAATTGCGTCTGATCTTGGAGATGGATCGGGAGAAGTTTGACCAGCTATCACCCTATGTGACCACAATTGCAGATCCGAACATGTTCATTAACATTAATACCGTTTCACCTCAGGTACTTGTCGCAATAGCTCCCGGTCTTTCGATATCCGCTGCAGAGTCAGTCATCAGCGAACGGGATGCGAACGGTGGCTTTCAATCACTGGACGAGCTCACGGGTAACCCTAGCCTCGGCGCGGATGCTGCTAAGAACATCAAGACTGCAGCGCTTAGTGTACAATCCAGTTTTTTTCAAGTGAGTGTCCGGGCTAGATTTCAAGATCGCTATGGCTTCCTCACCAGCATCGTTCAAAGGGATCCTGCAGATGGAACCTTGCGCGTGATTTATCGAGACCAGGGCAAGAAGGTCAGATCCTTTATTGCCGTAGACCAGGATGAATAACAATGGCTGAGAATTTATTTATGCGCCTCAGTGAAATTGAAGCAGAGGGCAAATTGCAGCCCTACCTTGAATGGATGTTGCTCGATGAAACCTCCGGCATTGTCCGTTTTAGAGGCGAGGGCACCGTTGCGGAATTTCAAGACCTGAATCGAGATCTAACATTCAGCGGCGAAACCATTGCCATGATGCCGGGGGAGGATGTACTCCTAACGGAGGCTGTTGTACCGAGCAAGCAACAGCGACAAATTCTGCAAGCCGTACCGTTTATGGTCGAAGAACATTTAGCAACTGACGTTGAGGCCTGTCACTTCGCCATTGGCAAAAGAAACGATACCGGTGCAGTTGCGGTTGCTGTAATCGATCAGACTCGTATGCGATTTTGGTACGACATACTTTTAGAGCTCGGTCTAAAGCCGAGTTTTTTGACCACTGATTTGCTTGCCGTTAAGCAATTTGCCAGCTGCCACATCATCGTCGATGGTGAACGGGCACTCATTCGTAGCGGAAGTACCGAAGGGGTCTGTGTTTCGACAGAGATGTTGGCAATGACCGTTGGACTATTTGGTGAACAATTGAAAGCAGATGTTCAAGTGAGCGTCAGGCCCTCGCAACTCGAATCAATTTCACTCCAGATTAACCAGATGAATGCTGAGTTGACCGCACCTGTAGAAGTCACCGAGCTTGAGTATTCTGTTTTCGAAACGATTAGTCGAGGTTTTGACCAGAGCACTATTAACCTTCTACAAGGTGCATTTAACGTACAAGAACGGAGCATCAAACAAGGCAGTGCCTGGCGTTCCGTTGCGGTCCTTACAGTCTGTGCTTTTGTTCTTCACCTGCTTGTATTGATGGGGCAGGCCGTCTATCTCGATGTTCAAGCCAGGCAGATGGATGCTGAGGCCCGCCAGATGTACGCGTCAATTTATCCTAATGACCGCAATGTTCGAGATATGCGTCGGCGCTGGCAAAACCATTTACGAAAGGGGGGCGGGGTGACTGGAGAATTCATGACACTATTCGTTGAAACCACCAAGAACATCCCGGGTACTAATTTGGTGTTGAGCAATCTCAATTACAACCAGAGCCGTGGCGACATGATGTTGCAATTGGAAGCCAATCGTAGCGAGCAGCTAATTAGCTTTGCTGACACACTTAACAAGCTGGGTCTGGAGGCTGAAATCGGCACGATCAATCAAGCTGATGACGCGGTTCGCGGCAGCGTCAAAGTCAAAATGTTGGGAGGTTCTTAGTGAATTTTGATCATCCCCAGCTGCAGGCGCTACGAAGTCGATACGACCATCTTGAACGTCAGGAACAGAATGCGGTTAAAGGTCTGGGCCTGTTCTTTTTGGGATTGTTTTTATATTTCGGCTTGTTTCAACCGGTACAGGACTTTCATTCCGACAGGCTTAATGATTTTGAACGAAACCAGTCATTACTCCAATACATGAAAGCCACCGAGGGTGACGCTAGAGCAGCCTCGTCGGGTACAGGCGGTATAAGCGGCCAGAACCTCATGTCGGATGTCTCTAATTCTGCGCGCCGCATTGGGATTGTTCCCAATCGTTTACAGCCTGAAGGTGAAGACAGCGTTAGCGTTTGGTTTGATGGCGTTAGTTTTGCCTTGCTGCTAGATTGGATGGCGAGTGTCAGTCAGCAGGGCATATCTGTACGCCAGATCGTGATCGATCGCAATGATGATTCCGGCTTCGTCAACGTCCGGATTGTTTTGAGTAGCTAGGCATGCCATTCGTTTCAGCTTGCTGCGGACCAGCAGTTAAGCTGCAAGTAGTCTTTAAGCTGGACCAAAATATACGTTTTTTGCTCGGTGAGTTTGCTAGCGAGACAAGCTGACTTTTAGCGAAAATCTCGGGATTTGAGTAAAAAGTGTTCAAGATAATGACTTAAATCTTCTACATGCCCGGCAATGACATGAATCACTGAGTCTTGCCGTTCCATGACACCCTTGATCTTGAGCAGTCTGCCTTGAACCACAGCGGCGCGATAGGTTTCTAGCACGCGGGTCCAGATCACCACATTGATATTGTCTGTTTCATCTTCCAAAGTCAGGAACAACACTCCAGAAGCTGAGGACGGTCGTTGGCGACCTGTGACGATGCCCGCCACTTGAACGAACCTACCGTGATTTAACATGGTGAGATCGCTCGCGGTCTTAAGTCGGGTAAAAGGTTCTTGCTGCCTTAACATTCCCATTGGATGACGCCCAAGGGTTAAGCCAAGGGATAGATAGTCTGCACGCAAGTCATCAGTTTCTGCTGGGGGTGGTAAATAGACCTGATGTTTTTCAGCCACTTCTAGTTCGATAGCCTCTGTTGGTTGCTTACCTGGGTTACTCAAGATACCTTTGGCTTCCCAATGGGTCTGATAGCGATGCCCTGATAATTGGCGGAAAGCACCTCCCTCGGTCAGTCGTTCCATATCACCTTTGTCGAGCCTTGCCCGTCTGGCAATATCCTGCAAACTGCGAATGGGTTGAACATTACGAGCATCAATCATGCGTTCCGCGGCATCTTGTCGAAAACCCTTGATTCTCTGAAAACCGAGCCGAATCGCAGGTTGAGAAAAGTCGCCCGGGCGAGACACATCCGGTTGCTCCAGGGTGCATTGCCATTCGCTCGTCAGGGCATCCACTGGTCTGACTTCAATATTATGCCGTGCAGCATCCTGCACGAGTTGAGAAGGAGAATAGAACCCCATTGGTTGGCTGTTGAGGAGGCCACAGTAGAAGGCCGCGGGTTCATGGCGTTTAATCCAGGCAGAGAAGTAGACTAATAGAGCGAAGCTGGCGGCATGGGATTCAGGAAAGCCATAATCGCCAAAACCTTTGATCTGCTCGAAAATCCGTTCGGCAAAATCTTTCTCGTGGCCGCGCTCCAGCATTCCATCAATTAACTTCTTTTGGAAAACATCTAACCCGCCTTTGCGCTTCCAGGCCGCCATCGCCCGTCGCAGTTGATCCGCTTCGCCTGGAGTAAAACCTGCGGCGACTACAGCAAGCTTGATCACCTGCTCCTGAAAGATAGGCACGCCAAGGGTACGTCCCAAAACAGCTTTGACTTCATCGTTAGCATAGGTAACAGCTTCTTCGCCGTTTCGACGTTTCAAGTATGGGTGGACCATATTGCCTTGAATAGGGCCGGGGCGAACGATGGCAACCTCGATCACAAGATCGTAAAAACATTTCGGTTTAAGCCTCGGTAGCATCGACATTTGCGCTCGGGATTCGACCTGAAAAACGCCAACACTGTCACCTTGCTGGAGCATCTGATAAGTGAGAGGATCCTCCGGTGGGATATTGTGAATGCCGAGTTTGCCTTTGCCTACCTTACCAGCCGTGCCTTTAGTGGAACCATAACCCCGATACTCATTGATCATATCGAGGCTCTTGCGAATGGCCGTGAGCATACCCAGTGCCAGCACATCAACTTTTAATAAACCCAGGGCTCCTAGATCGTTTTTGTCCCATTGAATGATGGTGCGATCCGGCATGGAGGCATTCTCAACCGGCACAAGGTGGGAAAGGGGGCCGCGAGAAATAACAAAGCCACCAACATGTTGAGATAGGTGGCGGGGGAATCCGAGAATTTCATTAACCAATACCATAAACTGGTTGATCACCGGGCTACGGGGATTAATACCCGCTTCTTCAAACCGGGCTAACAGTTCATCGCGCTTATCCCACCAGGATAAAGACTTGGCCAGATGGTCTACCAACTGCAGGTCCATTCCAAGAGCTTTGCCGACATCCCGCACAGCACTTTTAGGGCGATATGTCACCACGGTGGCAGCAATAGCCGCCCGTTCACGACTGTATTTTTTGTAGATGTACTGAAT
>JBLHQQ010000095.1:0-9072 GCA_047625245.1 Candidatus Azotimanducaceae bacterium | reverse complement strand
TTTATGGTCAAAATCAGTTGTGGCCAACTCGCTCGCAAAGCCGATACCGGCATTTGAGCAGATCAGGTCGAGACGCCCTGCGATATCGTAGACATCATCGATCAGTTTAGCAGCAGAGGCGGGGTCAGAAAGATTACACAACAGCGTTTGGCTATTGCCGCCAATTTGCTTAACGGTCTGGCTAAGGCCATCTTCGTTGATGTCGGCACAGATAACCTGCGCACCTCTACTAGCAAATGATATTTGGCGACACATTTCTTCGGTATTTCCACTCAGAAGCCCTTCCAAATAGGCTAGGACGCATAAACGGGGAGGTTAGGCAGCGGTCTTTTTGATGTTGATGTGTATCAGCAATGGGCGATTGTAGACTCTTCAAACTGTCGCAGAGCTTATTGGCTATCCAAACAGAGTAGGTTTGGGAGGGCTGGACGTCCCCAACTAGGCGTCCCCAACTAGGCGTCCCCAACTAATCTAACTGATGTTCGCTTATCGACCCTTTCGCCAACCACCTAAAATTTACTCGGCACCTTCGGCAGTAATAGATTGCACTTGCGCCAATTCTTCCGGTGTTAGTGGACCAAATTCCATAGCGCCAGCATTGTCCTTAACCTGCTCAACGGTTCGGAAACCTGGGATTGGAATCATGCGATCATCTAGTGCCCAGATATAGGCCAGGGCACCTTGTGCCATGGTGCGACCACCGGAAGTTAGAACTTCTCGAAGTGCTTCTACTGTATTTAATGGCTTTGCAAAGCGGTCTTGTTTGAAATCCTTGCGTGCTCGAATATCGTCTTTTGCGAATGTTGACTCGGTGGTAAATTTGCCGGTGAGGACACCCTGGTTTAACGGGTCCTTGTTTATGCCCGCCAGATTAAAGTCGGAGCAGAGCTGTCTTATTGCTGCGTTATCTTTGAGTGCATTGAGGCTGAACTGAATGGAGGTGCAATGTTCGCCATCGGCGAAGATTTGAGCTCGATCCAGAAGGTCGGTGCTCCATCCATACCATCGAATTTTCCCCGCTGTGACTAGATCTTCCAACACACCCCGTATATCCAGCGCGAGTGAAGGTTCGTAGTTGCCGAGGTGAAATTGATAGATGTCGACGTAATCAGTATTCAGTCGTCGTAGACTGTTTTCAATATCACCACGGACGTTATCAAGTGCCTTGCTGTCATCAGCATAAATGAACTTCTCTTCTTCGTTGACGATGTGACCAAATTTTGTCGCAATAACAGCAGAGTCCCGTCTACCCGCCAGAGCCTGACCGAGAATCACTTCACTGTGTCCTGCGCCATAGTTGGCCGCGGTATCGAAGAAGTTAACACCTGCATCGAGACCAGCGTGAATTGCGTTAATTGATTCATCATCATCAACCTTACCCCAGCCAGCCGCCCAGGCTGCTTGGCCCGGTTGAGCCCAATCAAAGGGTCCGCCAATGGCCCAGCAACCCATGCCAACTGCGCTCGCCTGGATACCGCTTTTACCTAACGTTCTTTTCATGTTGGAGTCCTGTGTTGTGAGTTTGTAGCGGTGAGTCTGCGTTTCTGTGGGAGGCCCCCGTGAGCTTTCCCGAGACACCCTAGAGTCTGTTGGCAACCGCTTCATCAATCTCCAGAACTACCTCAGTGCCCAATGGTCCAGCCTTTTCCGCAGCCAAGCATTCATACAGTTCGGTACGATCCTTAACCCCAAGTACTAGCGTATCCACACCCGGCATGGCGAGTGCATATCGATGGGCAAGAAAGGCGGCGCTCACACCGTGCTTCTTGGCGACATCACGAAATGGTGCAGAACGTTCGAAGTCTTTGACTTCATGGGACTCAGGCTCCAGTTCGCGATCTAATGAGTCGGTGAGAGAACCGGCAGCAACTGCTCGTATACCCATCACGCCAATGCCTTGTTGCTTTGCTTTTTGAATGACAGCGCGGGGATTTGCGTGTTCTGCAGAAATAGCCATACCACCCGGTGAATCTAACAAGTTGCTAATGGCTTGTATGACATCAGGTTTTTGGTCGGCTTCCATAACGGCCAAATTCATCGATTGGACGCTTGCGGCAGTAATGCCCCAGCCGCCAATTCGACCTTCTGATTTTAGTTGCTCAAAAGTGCGAATCACATGATCCTGATAGTTAGACCACTCAACACCAATGTGACGAAGCAATTTTGGTCTGATACTGTCTTGCCAGCCATCTGGAATGACGTAGCCGTGAAGAATAAACAGATCGACCGAGTTGCGCTTGAGGCGTTCGCAGCTTTCATCTAATGAAGTGCGAAGTTTGCCTTCAATTTCACCGGCATCGATGCCGCCGACCATACATTTTGTAGTGACCCGTACAGCTTCGGGATAGCCCTCACTGAAGGCCAGACCCATAACGGTTTCGGCTTCGCCGCGACCATAAAGCGGCGCCATATCAAATAGGTTAATGCCGCCGGTATAAGCATCGTAGACGGTTTCGATGGCTTCATCTCTGGAGGTGGCGCCCCAGACTTGGCCTATGCCTCCGCCACCCAGCGTTAAGCGGCCGATTTCCCTAAGATGCCCAAGTTGTGTGGTTTCCATGATCAATTCTGTCTCTTTTCATTTGTTCGTAGCGTACCATTGTTTGTCTCTAATTCTCTGTCAACTGTTGACTTGGAGGGGCGTCTGGCAGGTATATTCAAATCTAGATTTTAATTCTAGTTTTGGCTTAGGTATTACTTCGAGGTAGCAAGGAAAATGAACACGTACAAGTTAACTGTGAATGGCGAAAGTGTTGAGGTGCAGGCAAGCCCCGAAATGCCCTTGCTGTGGGTGTTGCGAGACAAGTTAAAGCTTACGGGCACCAAGTTTGGTTGCGGTATTGCCCAATGTGGTGCTTGCACCGTGCATCTTAATGGTGCGGCGGTTCGCTCTTGTGTGTTACCCATATCCGCCGTGTCCGGGGAAGTCACAACCATTGAAGGCCTCGCGGATGGTGGAAATTTGCATCCTCTGCAGAGTGCCTGGATTGAACATGATGTGCCTCAGTGTGGTTACTGCCAGGCTGGGCAAATTATGAGTGCAGCATCGCTGCTCTCTACCAACGAAAGTCCAACTGACGAGGACATTGATGTCGCAATGGCGGGCAACTATTGCAGATGTGGAACCTACATCAGGGTTCGTGCGGCAATTCACTCTGCAGCGTCTTATTACAATGCTGCGGACACCGGGACTCAAACATTAAAGGCAACAGTTGAAGGAGCAGCGGAATGAACATTAAAAACATGAATCGCCGTTCTTTTCTTAAATCTTCTGCTTTGGCAGGCGGTGGCTTGATGCTTGAGCTGACATTACCCGGGACGTTAAGTGCGCAAGAGTTGGGCACGTTAGTGGGCTCGAAAGAACTCAATGTCTTTGTCCAGATTTCCTCGGACGGACAGATCACAATCTATTCTCACACGCCTGAAATGGGGCAGGGCATCAAGACCACTCTACCGATGATCATCGCTGAGGAAATGGGCGCCAAATGGGAAGACGTAGAAGTCATCAATGCACCCCTTGATGCCAGTAAATTCGGTATGCAAGGCGCGGGTGGTTCGACGTCGACTCCCCGTAACTTCGATTTGATGCGACAAATGGGTGCTTCCGCCAGAGAGATGTTGGTGGGTGCAGCATCTGAGGTCATGGAAGTATCGAGAGGAGAGCTTGAGGCAAAGGAAAGTATGGTGATTCACGGGTCAGGGCAGAGTCTGACATTTGGAGAGCTTGCCGCACTCGCTGTTCGGCAACCAGTGCCTGATCCAGAACAACTTTCTTTTAAAGATCCCAGGGCTTACACCATCATTGGTACGTCTATCGGCGGCGTCGACAATCTTGTGATTGCCACGGGCTTATCTGAATTCGGTATTGATACCGATGTGCCAGGGATGAAATATGCGAGCTACACGCGCTGCCCTCGAATCGGTGGCATTGCGTTAAGTTTCAATGAGGCCGAGATCAAAAAAATTCCCGGTGTGATCGATGCGTTCATTCTTGCGCCCGATGCGCGTGCGGGCGAAGCTTCGATGTCGTTTTTGAAAGGTCTGGCCGTGCTTCGGGGCGGCATCGCGATTGTGGGTGAAGACACCTGGTCGGTGTTTGATGCAAAAAGTAAGCTGAAAGTGAAATGGGATGATTCCACTGCTTCCAGAGACGATTGGGACGAGATGATTGCCGCAGCAAAGAAAATTGCCAAGCAAGGCGGTGGCGAAGCAAAGCTCGATAACGCCAATGTTAAATCTGCTCTTGATGACAGCAGTAACAAGACCTTAGAAGCTTTCTACCAGTTTCCTTATGTTGCCCACGTTTGTATGGAACCGATGAACTGTACAGTTGATTTCCGGCCGGGCAAAAATGGCGATCCGGATACCATGGAGGTTTGGGTACCGAGTCAGTTCCCTGCTCAGGTACGAGACATTGCGCTGAACATGTTGGGGGTTGCCCCGGAGAACGTTAAAGTCACTGGCACTCGAATGGGTGGCGGTTTTGGCCGGCGCGCGGTGCATGACTTTGCTGGAGAAGCGATGGCAATTTCACATCGTGCCGGTGTGCCCGTCAAGCTGACTTGGACGCGAACCGATGACATTCACAATGACTTCTTTAGAGTCGGCGGCTTTCAGAATATGAAGGCGGCTATTGATCCGAATGGCAAGCTTGCGGCATTAGATCAGCACTACATTGGTTTTGTTAAAGACGGCAAGCCGGTCATTGGCTCCGGATTGCGTGGCAATGAATTTACTATTGCAGCCATGAAGCAAGCTCGCGTCACGCAGTCGATGATGGAGGTGCGAACACCTTGTGGTGCCTGGCGTGCGCCTGGCTCAAACACCAATGCCTTTGTCGAACAGAGCTTTCTCCACGAGCTATCAACTCTCGCAGAACGAGATCATGTGGAATTTCTATTAGAGTTGATGGGTGAGCGACGTTGGCTGCTTGAGGGTAACGTTAACGCTTTAAATACTGGTCGTGCGATCGATGTCATTAAGCTGGCGGCTGAGAAGTCTGGATGGGGTCGAGAGATGCCGAAAGGTACTGGTCTCGGTCTCGCGTTCTACTTCTGTCACGCCGCTCATGTGGCAGAGGTTGCAGAAGTCATAGTGGACAAAAACAATAACTTCTCCGTAAAGAAAGTGACGGTTGCTGTGGATGTTGGCCCGATCATCAACATGAGTGGCGCAACTAGTCAGGTGCAAGGTTCAGTGATTGATGGTTTGAGTACTATGGCACTGCAGGAAATCACCATGAAGCAGGGTGTGATCCAACAAGGTAATTTTGATGACTACCAGGTCATGCGAATTGCGGCAACACCAGAAGTTGATGTGCACTTTATCCAAAGTGACAACCGATCTACTGGACTGGGGGAACCTGCACTACCACCACTAGCACCGGCAGTGACCAACGCGATCTTTGCTGCAACTGGTGAGCGTATTCGGTCCATGCCCCTGAGCAAGGTTGGCTTTAAGCTGGTTTAGTCGGCTGTTCTAACAGGACTATCGAACCGAGTTTCGGTTCGATGGTCGCCCTATTTTTATCGCTAAAAGGCAGTCTCGCCGTCACACCATGTCGAGCTAAATCGACCGTAATCTAAGAAGCGTTACAAACCATGAAAATTCAATTTGATAACACCTATGCAAAATTACCCGAGCGGTTCTATCACGCGCAACCTCCTATGCAGGTTCGTCAGCCAGGGCTGATTCGGGTTAACCATGGGCTTGCGGCGCAACTTGGTATTAGTGCTGAGTGGTTAGAGTCTGAAGCCGGTATCGCGGTGCTCGCTGGGAACTCAGTGCCCGAGGGGGCAGAGCCTATTGCGACAGTGTACGCTGCCCATCAATTCGGCAACTGGAACCCGCAGTTAGGTGATGGTCGTGCTGTGCTGCTGGGAGAAGTCTTATCAACAACAGGCGCTCGATTTGATGTTCAACTCAAAGGCAGTGGCCCAACACCGTATTCTCGTGGCGGTGATGGTTTAGCGCCTTTGGGCCCCGTGCTGCGAGAGTACATTGTGTCGGAAGCCATGCACGCGCTCGGTGTGCCAACCTCGAGAAGCCTGGCGGCAGTAACCAGCGGTGAAGAGGTAATGCGTGAAACTGTTCAGCCTGGTGCTGTGCTAACCCGGGTTGCGAGTAGTCATATTCGTATTGGTACTTTTCAATACTTTGCTGCGCGAAGCGATAAAGAAGCGTTGGTTGCGTTAGCAGACCATGTGATAGATCGCCATTATCCAGAGGCAAGAGAATCGAGCGAACCGTATCGTGCGCTGCTTGAGGGCGTCATAAAGAAGACCGCTATTTTGGTTTCCCACTGGCAACAATTGGGCTTTATTCATGGTGTGATGAATACCGATAACATGTTGGTGTGCGGTGAGACGGTCGACTACGGACCTTGCGCCTTTATGGATGTATATCACCCAGAAACGGTTTTCAGCTCCATCGATACGGGGGGACGTTATGCGTATCAAAACCAGCCAGATATTGCTTATTGGAACCTCGCAAACTTCGCCCAGTGCCTGATGCCCTTGCTGGGTGAGAACGAAGAAGCCGCGACGGAGGTTGCAAAAACAGAGCTAGATAAATTTCCCGCAGTGTTCTACGAGCATCATCGACCCGGTATGGCTCGAAAGCTTGGACTCGAATCACCTTCTGATGAATTTAATGAGTTAGCCCGTGAGTTATTAGGTTTGATGACGGAAGAAGAGCAAGATTATACCCAGACCTTTTCAAAACTGGCGCTGAGCTTAGAATCAGGTACGTTAACTGCGCTCCCCAAGACCTTCGAAGACTGGTTTGCCAATTGGTTAACCAAACAACCTGATCTTAATCTAATGAGAAAGGTGAACCCCGTGATTATCCCAAGGAACCACCAGATTGAAGCGGTTATTCAGGCGGCGCTGGCGGAGGACTTTGAACCGTTCCATGGTCTGGTGGATGCCCTCAAGAACCCTTACTTAGCCGAGCTTGGAGATTCGCTATTTGCCGAGTCGCCCTTGGCCCATGAAGTGGTGCAGCGTACTTTTTGCGGCACTTAAAATCCCAGTTCATAAGCGGACTTTTTTAGGAATAGAATCCGATGAATCATCCCGTTTTTGAAAAAAATCACGTTGCGGTTATCACTGGCGGTGCTATCGGCATTGGTCTGTATCGCAGATATTAATGAAGTCGATCTAGAAAGTGCCGCGAGTGACATTGATGGCGATGTGTTAACGGTAAAAACCAATGTATCCAATTTGTCTGATATCGAAAGTTTACGCGATCAGGTGTTGGCGCACTGGGGAGAGGTCAACTTGTTGATGAACGATGTAGGAATAACCAGGCGGGGTGCTGGTCCCTGGACGGGGTTGGATGAGTGGCAAAAAATCATCAATACCAACCTCTGGGGAATCGTTAATAGCGTCCAGACCTTTCTCCCGGTGCATCTTCTGGTACCGGGTTTTACCTATACTGGCATGATGCGCAAACATATGTCGTAGAAGCCAGAGGCGGCTGGGATTCTGCCCAGGTCGCCGAGATGTTGGTTCAACGGATGAGCAAGGGGGATTTTTATATCATCTGTCCTGATAACGACGTGACATCAGATATGGACAAAAAACGTCACGCGCTCTGTCTCGTTGGCACCCGGACTTTGCTGAAGAATTCTCAGACTTTATGAAAGGTGAGTGGGCAAAGGTGCTAGTTGTTGTACGCTTCAGTGCTGCGATTTTTTAGTATCCGCCAACCAATTTCTTTTTCACCCAATTCGGTTGCCACATAAGCAGAATTGTCGGAGATCGTGACGCTGAAATTCATAGTTCGTTGAACCAGGGCGGCAAGGTCTTGTATGTCGGACCATTTAAGTTGATAAATCCATAGATCCAAAGCTGCTAATTTGTCTTCTAGTTGGCTCCACCAGATATCGGATTTAGTATTCAAGCTGTAAATCTTTACGGCCTTTGAGGCCCGCGTTGCCTTTTTAATTCGCTCAAAGGTTGGCTCACCAATATCAATCCAAAGAGAAAGCTGGCCATCCAGTGTGTGTCGCCAAAGGTCCGGTTCGTCGACGGCGCTCACACCCTTTGTGAACACAAGTTGCTCATCAGCATCTATGCAGTAAGCCAGCACTCGGGCCATCATTCTTTCAATGGATTCGGAAGGGTGTTGGGCGACCGTAAGATTGAGAGTTTCATAATAGTTGCGGCCTAGATCAGATAGGTCGATAGAGAACTTGAAGATTGTGGGTTTCAGTGCCATAGATTGTTTACTTGGATGACTTTCAAATCAGTGGCTACTGTAGCACTCCTGACGCACTTCTGATCCACTTCTGCAGACCACCTCAGTGGTTAAAAAAAGGGCCCCGAATAGGAGCCCTGAAGCACTAGGTTTTCGGGTGTTGTTAGTAAGTGCTTTAAGGTATTTAGGATGTTGAATTTGCCAGTTGGTGTAATCAGTCTCTTATCCTTAATGACCTTTTTCAGGGTTCTGGTTTTGTCATCAACAACGACAATCGCGGACACCTGATCTTTACCATTCCAAACCGAGAACCAGACTTCAGTTCCGGCGGCGTTATATTCGGGATGAACTGCGCGTGCAGCACCATCACCAACATCAGCCCATTTTGCGATGGGCAAAACTTCAAATCCTCCGTCGGGGTTTTGACGAAGAGTGAGCCGCCACCTTGCCCCGTCAGTTCTCGTACCACTTTCCAGGCATGCTCAGCGTGACCTTCAGGATCGGTACCGATAAACATCCCAGACATACCGGTTCGAGCCATGTTGCCAAGAACCACAATTCCGGCGTCGATACTTTCAGAGATGTGGTGGACGACTATCTCTGGCGCACCTTCTTCGAGATGAATTCGATCGGTCGGAATATCATTAGCCTCGGCGATAGCTTCTGCCTTTTTGAAGTATTCTTCGCACCGGCCCCTCAAGACGTCATACTTTAGTGGATCAAGAGACGCATCACCCCCGGCTAAGGTGACCATGCTTTGGGCGTTGACCAGATGTACTGCACCACCGATCAGTTCTGAAAGCGCCTGCGCCTGGTTGAAAACAATCTCGTTGAGGGCTTTGTGAGGCGCATCCCGGGCTTCCAGGTCTA
>JBLHQQ010000094.1:0-9132 GCA_047625245.1 Candidatus Azotimanducaceae bacterium | reverse complement strand
CCGCTATTTTACGCAGAATACGTCGCATGATTTTTCCTGACCTTGTCTTCGGTAATCCGGGTGCCCATTGGATAATGTCTGGCTTGGCAATGGCGCCAATTTCTGTGCGGACCATTTGGTTGAGTTCAGCCTTTAAAGCATCGGACCCTTCGACACCGTTCATCAAGGTTACGTAAGCATAGATACCCTGACCTTTTATATCGTGGGGGTAGCCAACCACAGCTGCCTCTGCAACGGATTCATGAAGGACCAATGCGCTTTCTACTTCTGCGGTGCCCATTCGATGGCCTGAGATGTTTAGCACATCGTCCACTCGGCCTGTGATCCAGTAGTAGCCGTCTTCATCTCGTCTTGCGCCATCGCCGGTGAAGTAGTAACCCGGATAGGCAGAATAGTAGGTTTCGATACAGCGCTTATGGTCACCGTAAACGGTACGGATCTGACCCGGCCAGGATGTGCCAATAGCTAAATTTCCAGACCCTGCTCCTACAATCTCTTTACCTTCTGGATCGAGTAGTACGGGTTTAACACCGAAGAAAGGTCTCGTGGCTGAGCCGGGTTTCAAGACCGTTGCACCGGGCAACGGTGTGATCATGATGCCGCCGGTTTCCGTTTGCCACCAGGTGTCAACAATCGGACAACGACTTTCGCCAACCACATGGTAGTACCACTCCCAGGCTTCTGGATTGATGGGCTCACCAACGGACCCAAGCAGGCGCAATGACTGTCTCGATGTAGAGCTGACGAATTCGTTACCCTGACCCATGAGAGCTCGAAGGGCTGTTGGTGCGGTATAGAAAATATTCACCTTATGTTTGTCGCAAACCTGCCAGCATCGAGATGCATCTGGGTACGTCGGTACACCTTCAAACATCAGTGTCGTAGCACCATTGGCAAGAGGTCCGTAGACGATGTAAGAGTGGCCGGTCACCCAACCTACATCAGCAGTACACCAGTAAATGTCTCCATCCTGATAATCGAACACGTACTTGTGGGTCATGGCCGCCTGAAGAAGGTAGCCCCCTGTGGTATGCAGCACGCCCTTGGGCATGCCAGTCGAGCCGGAGGTGTACAAGATAAACAAAGGGTCTTCAGCGTTCATGGTGGCCGGTTCACATTCGTTTGAAACGGCTGCAGTAGCCTCGTGGTACCAGATGTCCCTTGAGTCATTCCATTCTATGTCGCCGCCGGTTCGATTGACGACCACAACCGTGTGAACGCCTGGACATTCCTTAAGGGCCGTGTCGACATTTTGTTTGAGAGGAATCGGTCGTCCACCACGGAGACCTTGGTCTGCTGTCATGACGGTCTGGCAATCGGAATCGAGGATGCGGTCTTGCAGGGCATTGGGTGAAAACCCGCCAAACACGACCGAGTGAATGGCGCCGATTCGAGTACAGGCCAACATCGCGTAGGCCGCTTCTGGAATCATTGGCATGTAAATGCAAACCCTGTCGCCTTTTTTAACGCCGCGGTCTTGCAGAACATTCGCGAGGCGGCAGACCTTATCGTGTAGTTCTCGATAGGTGATGCTGGCGTCCTCTTTTGGATCATCGCCTTCCCAAATAATGGCGACCTGGTCAGCCCGGGTTTCAAGGTGACGATCTATGCAATTTACGCTGGCGTTCAATTCTCCGTCTCTAAACCAGGATGTTTCACCTTTGGCAAGATCAGATTTGTTGACCTCGGTAAATGCTTTGCTCCAGGTTAAAAATGAAGTCGCCTGTTCAGCCCAAAAAGAATCGGGAGAATCAATGGAGGCTCGATACATTGCATCGTATTGATCACTATCAATTAGTGCTCGATCAGCGACTTCATTAGGTACGGGATAGGTCTTTGACATTTTTATCTCCTAGCTTTTTCTACTGGCGGTTCTGCTGGTCGTATAGCGGTCTAGTAGTGCTTGAGTAGAACCGTCCAAAATTTCATTACCGCCGAGCATTGCGTTAAGAATACGATCTCCGAGTTCTTTACCTAGCTCGACGCCCCACTGATCGAAGGGATTGATATGCCAAATAGCGGCCTGACAAAACACCTTGTGTTCGTAGAGGGCGACCAGCGATCCGACGCGCCTCGCATCCAGCCGCTCCAAGGTTAGTGTATTGGATGGTCGGTTGCCCGGCATAACTTTGTGCTCTCGTTGCAGTTCACTTGAGGCATCGCTGACTTCATCGAGACGTCGACCCTGCATCAATGCTTGAGACTGACTCAGACAGCTGGCCACAAGCTTGTCGTGATGGTCCTGGAGTTGATGGTCAGGCAGCAGGGTCATGACGAAGTCGATGCCGGTAAAACGAGTCCCCTGGTGGAGTAGTTGATGAAAGGCGTGCTGTCCGTTGGTGCCCTCGCCTCCCCAGATAATCGAGCCGGAATCGTAGTCCAGGGGTTTGCCTTCAACATTGCGTCCCTTGCCATTGCTCTCCATATCTACTTGCTGCAAATGATCTGGTAAATAGCGCAATCGATGATCATAGGACAAAACGGCATGGGTTCCTGCACCAAAGCAATGCTGGTAAAAAATGCTGAGGAAAGCCATTACCATCGGCAAATTTTCCTTCGGCTCGCTGCTGATAAAGTGCTCATCCATCTCGGCCGCGCCATCTAAGAATTGACGGAAGACTTCAAAGCCATACCGAATTGCGATCGGAATGCCCACCGCCGACCAAACGCTATAGCGGCCGCCGACCCAATCCCACATCGGTAAAATATTGTTCTCGTGAATTCCGAATGCACTGGCATCTTCAAAGTTCGAGCTGATCGCAATAACGTGTGCGCTCAATCCGGCTTCATCAATTTCGGTTAACAACCATTTTCGAGTTGTTTCGGCATTTGTTTTGGTCTCAAGGGTCGAAAAGCTTTTTGATACCACGATCACCAGCGTGCGCTTAGGATCGATTGATGCCAACACTCTGGTTAAGTGGTGCGCATCAACATTGGCCACATAATGACAATCTATATCTTGTCCTGGCGGTTGGCGATTACTGGCGAGTGCTTCGTCAACCATTTTTGGACCGAGATAGGAGCCGCCAATCCCTAGATGGATAATGTGTTGGATAGTTTCGCCGGAGTGACTCTTCCACGCACCTGAGCGAATGGCGTCACTGATATCCTTGACTCGCTGAAGCGTAGACGTCACCTCGGCATATTTGTCTTCCAGGCCTGCCGGCGCTACGCGAGCGCGGAGCAACGTATGTAAGGCTGGTCTAACTTCAGTATTGTTGAGCGCGGCACCCTCAAACATTTGTCTAGCAAGACCGACGACGTTCGCTTCATTGTTGAGTCTCACTAACAGTTGCTGAGTATCGGCATCAAAAAAATTCTTGGAATAATCCAAATAAATTCCGGCTGCTCCAATTGTATAACGATGGGCGCGATCAGGGTCGCCTTCAAACATTTGTCTAAGGGATCGGTCCTGCATCTTCTGAGCGTGTTGTGCCAAGTCTGGCCAAACTGAATAGGGTAATTTGTTCATAACATTCTATTCATAATATGGAAGAGGTCGGGTTGTAGTATTGGCGACCGCGAGGCACTGACTTGAGAAACTGCAATAAATGCTCGTAATCTTGGTCGTTGTTAACAAGATCAATTTCGGCTGCATTCACAATGAGCAGAGATGACTGGTCGTAGTAGTGGAAAAATTCCGTATAGGCATCGACCAGCTGATCTAAATAGGAGCGCTCGATGTTTTGTTCGGCCGCAATGCCGCGGTTCTGAATTCGGTTGAGCAGCACGTCGACCGGTGCTTGCAGGTATATCACGAGGTCCGGCGCTGGTGTATCGATAGTCAGATGCTGGTAAATCTTCTCGTATAAGACCATCTCGTCGCTATCGAGGTTGATTTCTGCAAATAATCGATCCTTCTCAAGTAAAAAGTCGGCAACTCGAACGGGTTCAAACATATCGCCTTGACGAAGCTCTTGAATTTGACGAGCTCTTTCAAAAAGGAAAAACAACTGGGTTTGAAGAGCGGCTTGCTTGCGGTTCTGGTAGAAGCGTTCGAGAAAAGGATTGCGCTCGGGTGCTTCAAGAAATGTTTCGTAATTGAGTGAGCTAGCCAGACGTTTCGTCAAGGAGGTTTTGCCGACGCCAATGGGCCCTTCAACGGCGATATAGCGGGGTAAGCTGTCTGGCTTCAATCCAAGAACTCCGGTCTTCCTCTGCTGGGTATTGTACTGCTTATGTTGCTCGCTTTGGGCGTCGTTTTCTTGGCCGACGACTGCGGCCGTCAGGTGGGGTTTCGCTTGCGCCAGGGACAATAGGGTTTTGTTCTTGGTATGTCGTCCACCAGGCGCCAAGGTCATCAAGCTGTTCGCCAGACTTTTCCCGTAACAAGAGAAAGTCATAAGCGGCTCGAAAACGCTTATGACCAACCAATATTTCGGGTTTCTTACCTCGAGTGTTCGGAAGCCGGGCCTGAAGGTGCCAAATATCTCGCATCGGACCTGAAAACCGTTTTGGGATTGAAATAGAAAACTGTTGTTTTGCAATGACATTCAAGGCTGCTTCATGGGATGCAGCCAAATTTGTCGAGCCCTCGCTAATGAGTCGTTTTTTCTCAGTCACAAATGGCCACCAGAGTAGCGCAGCCAGTATAAAGGCTGGCGTAACTGGCATATGTTCTTGAATCCGTTTGTCGGTGCTCGCAAGAGCGAGCTGAACCAACTTAGGTGCCAAATTTGAGTCCACGTTGGCGGTGTCTGGGAACAGCCATCCGAGTAGGTCGTGATGGACCAGACTCTCATAGGAAGCCTCGCCATGACCGGACATGAAAAGCTTTAGAACCTCTTCGAACAGTCGCGCGGGTGGGATGTCCTGAAGCAAAAAGCCTAGCTGCTTCATCGCGCCCGCCGTTTTCTTTTCGATGTTGAAACCTAACTTAGCTTCGAATCGGGCGGCCCGCAACATCCTCACGGGGTCTTCCCGATAGCGTTGTTCTGGTTCGCCGATTAATCGGATCAGCTCTGCTTTGATGTCATCTGTGCCGCGGACCAGATCAGTGATCTGATTGGTCTGAGGATCAAAGTAGAGGGCATTCATGGTGAAGTCTCGACGCATGACATCTTCGTCAAAAGAGCCCCAGACGTTGTCTGAGAGAAGCATGCCGCCCTCGGAAACTTCACCCTCATTTTCTTTAGCGGGTGCTCGGAACGTGGTGACTTCTATGATGTCTCGACCAAATCGGACGTGCACGATCTTGAATCTTCTACCCACCATTCGAGCGTTGTTGAACAGTGCTTTAACAGCCTCTGGATGTGCGTTAGTTGCAACATCAAAGTCCTTTGGTGCCTTGCCCAAGAGAAGATCGCGAACGCAGCCGCCAACCAGGTAGGCAGAGAAGTTTTCTCGCTGTAAACGTTGAACCACCCGAAGAGCGTTTGCACTTTTCGGGTTGTTGGCGAATTCCGTGGCGATATCAACCATTTATGGCAGGCAGAAGAAGATTCATGTCGAATTAGGGATGCTTATTGTTATATGTGGGTAATATAACAGGTTGGCGGGTCGATGGAGCCGCCTTTTTCTGCGACAGAAAGTTAAAGTTAGAAATTAAACAATCGAAATTCATACAGAGAAAAAAGATGGTACGTCGGAAGCGAAAAGCTCAATAGGGCAAGAAAAAATCAGGATGTAAAAGGCGGAAAGAAAAACGGGAAAAGCGTACTTTTCCCGTTCAGCGAGCCAGATCTTCTTTCTTATTATTGTTGTGTTTCTTATTATTTTTAATAGCTGGTGTTAGCGCCGTTTTTATTATTATTACGCCAACTCTTTTTTAGCTGATTACCTATATACAGAATTCGTGCCAATATACCATTGGCATAAAAAACAGAGACTTAGGTGAAACGCTGTTGTATAGAAAGTGTGCGGGTGTAACCTTTGGTAGCAGTTTTTGGGGTTAAAGGTAACAAGCGGTGTTTAACGACGCTTAGAACGTACTCTTGGTATATGGAGCTTTTGGCGTTTTTGCCATAGCGCCTTTCGGCTGATGCCAAGTTTTTGGGCGAGTTCTGTCTCAGTCATGTGATCCTGATTCTCAATGACGAACTTCAGGAAGTAGTCCACCAGTGACAAGTCTTCTGTATCGAGTTCTGGGTCACTATTTGAAGCATCTGATTGATCAAAGTCGATGGCAAGCAGATCTGGCGTGATAATTTTCGATTCCGCGAGAATAACGGCACGCTCGATCGCATTTTCGAGTTCTCGAATATTGCCTGGCCAACGGTATTTTAACATCAGAGCGAGGGTTTCCTTGGCAAATACCAGGCAGGGCTTTTCGAGTTTTTTACAGGTTTGACGAAGAAAGTGTTGTGCAAGATCCAGGATATCATCCTCTCGCTCTCGAAGCGGCGGTAAGGAGAGCTTTACGACGTTGAGGCGATAGTAGAGATCCTCGCGGAATTGCGCTGTTTCCGTGAGGGCTTTAAGGTCTCTATGGGTCGCAGCGATGAGCCTGACCCTTACCTGAGTAGTTTCCACGGAACCTACTCGTCGAACCTCCCCCTCCTGCAGTACGCGCAACAATCTGGCCTGTGCATCGAGCGGCAACTCGCCGATCTCATCTAGAAACAAGGTGCCGCCATTGGCTGCTTCAACTAATCCAAGCCGCCGGTGAGTTGCGCCGGTAAATGCACCTTTTTCGTGGCCAAACAATTCTGATTCGATCAACGTATCGGGAATCGCGGCGCAATTAACGGAAATAATGGGCGCGCTGGCTTGCTTGCTGGCGGTATGGATTGCCTTGGCGACTAGCTCTTTGCCTGTGCCAGACTCGCCCAGAATCAACACATTGGTATCGGTGGGTGCAACTTTTGTGATGCGCTCGAATACAACTTGCATGGCTTTGCAGTGACCTAGCATGCCTTTCATTGGCCCCGAGGCCTTGCCCGACTTGTCGCGATTGGTGTCAACACCTTCGCTAAGGCTCTTCTCAATAATATGATTGATCGTGGTCAGCATTTCTCCATAGTCGAATGGTTTGGCGATGTAGTCCACGGCACCCTGTTTCATGGCGTCAACGGCTGAGGACACGCTGGCGTAGCTCGTCATGACCAGTACGGGGGTAGGATTCGCGCGCGCAATAATATCCGTGCCAGGTGGGCCGGGCAGGCGAAGGTCTGTAATGATCAGATCGAACTTGTCGAGCGGGGTTGCATCGGCCTCTTCTACGGAGCCTGCTTCAGTGACGCTAAAACCCTGTTTGCCAAGATACTTTCTTAAGGATGTTCGAATAACGATTTCATCCTCAATGATCAAGATGCTTCTTTGGCGCATAGGTATCGCAAAGCAAAATGTGGCGCTAATAAACTATGAATGGGGCTCCGAAGTCAACTGCTGTGGGGGCTTATCGAGATCTGGTCGGGGCAAATTAGGCAGGTCGATAATGACACGAGTGCCGATCGGCTCGTGGGGTTGCGCCGAAATCTTACCTTCATGTTCCTGAATAATCGTTGTCACGATTGCAAGGCCTAGGCCTGTGCCCTGGCCAGGATCCTTTGTGGTGTAGAAAGGTTCGAAGATAGCGTTTCTCTTATCGTCACTGATGCCTTGACCCTGATCGGTCACCTGAATCATTAGACGTTCAGAAATCTGCTCCGCATCAATCGTGACCTCGGAATTCTGTGGTGAGGCGTCCTGGGCATTAGAGAGCACGTTGACAAATACCTGGAGTAATCGTTGTCCATCTCCCTGGGTATAAAAATCGTCTCCGATGCTGTTGGTGAATCGAATTTCCTTTGAGTCGTGGGGCAGAGAAAGCAGGTAAATAGCTTCGTCGACGCATTGTTTGAGGCGCACCGGGCTCTTTTGGGTAAAACTTGATTCCTTACCCCGATGAGCAAAGTTGATTAGAGAGTTTAAGATCGCAGAAATACGGTCGGTCTGTTCCAATATTTGCTGAGAAATTTCAAGCAGCTCTGGGTTGTCAGTTTCGATTGGTATGTTTTGTGCGAGGCACGCGATGCCGGTGATTGGGTTGCCTACTTCATGGGCAACGCCCGCGGCTAGTTGGCCGATCGCTGCAAGCCGGTGATTGTGCATAAGCTGTCTTTCATAGTTTTTTTCTTCGGTGATGTTTTCAATCACGATCAGAATGTCACCGGTGTCGGTCAGTTCTTTGTGTAAGTTGAGCGTCAGCACCTGTTCTTCAGTCCTGACCTCGGACTTGAGAGAATTTGAGTCAGTGGATTGGATAAACTGGTTTAATAAATCCATCCAATAGGTGGGTAGCATTTGAAATGGATAGTCCAGAGCTGATTCTGCTTCGATACCCGTGAGCTCCGCCATAGCCCTATTCCAGGTCAGTATTCTGCCGCTGCCATCGAGTGAGCAAACCGCTGTCGGTAAGTCCTGCAAAAGCTGCCGATGATAACGCCGCAGGTTATCGAGCTCCGCCGACAGCCCGGTGAGATAGGATTGGTGGGATTCAAAGCGATACTCTCTACTCTGCAAACTCTCTATTACAACCTGGCCAGGTTTAGTTTCTCTGAACGGAAGGTATTGGGCAAATATGCTATACGCAATAGTTTGGCCAACGATGCTAGTAAGGTTCGATTCGATCTGATTGCGCAGTTGAATGAGCGCAAAAGGTCGGCGCTCAGATTCTGACAGTTGTAAATCTTCAAGACCAAGATGTACCTGTGCGAAAGCTGCCGCTTCGCCAATTGCTTGAACCAGTTGATGCCGAATTTCTGATACTGAGCTGACGCCCAGTTCACCCTGATAGGGCAGAATCGGTGAATCGCTGATGCACTCTGCCGCGGCAACTCGCTCGTCCTGAGAAGCAAGGTTAAGCCTTGAGAATATGATGTAGGCGAAGGTATTCGCCAGCAAAGAGGTGATGGAAGCAACAAACCAGATATCCGGTCCGGGTGCGAATTGATGTTGAGTGCCGAAAAGATTGGAGTACACAATGTCGATTAAGAGAGGGAGAAATAGCATCGCTCCCCAGAATAAAAAACCCACCAGAAGTCCAGCTAAGAGTCCGTAGCTATTCGCATCTCGCCAATAAAATGCGCCAATTAGACCTGGTAAAAACTGCAACACAGCAATAAAACTCACAAGGCCAAGGCTCATCAGGTTTTGTTGTTCGCTGAACAAATTATACAAACCATATGCCAACACGATGATGCCGATAATCAG
>JBLHQQ010000093.1:0-9166 GCA_047625245.1 Candidatus Azotimanducaceae bacterium | reverse complement strand
AGGGCGTGAGTAAATTGGCGGTGGTATTCCAGAAACAATAACGGGTCAGTGCTGGAACGAATCAACACGTCCAGATCCGGAGCCAGTCCCGCCAAACAGCCCACCCAGGATATGGTCAGTGCTTTCTGTCGAAAATCTGCGCTGCGCACCGTGGATTGGGGTAGCACGGCACCAAGTGCGCCCTGAGTAATCGGATCCATCTATGAACATTCCTTGGGAAAGACTGGAGGCTATCTAGGCATTGCCTTGAACTCAAGTCCTCCGTTACAGTTCAGCTATGACAGAGCTAAAAGTATTCATCGACATCAAGAGCCCCTATGCTTACATCGCGAAGGACGCGACCTATCAATTAGAGCAAGAGTTCGGGCTTGAAATTGATTGGTACCCACTGACTCTGAACATTGGTAGTTATTTGGGTACAGCAAGGAAGAGTGACGCCGGAAAGGTGGTTGAGAGCAATCGCTCATCCAATCAATGGCTCTCAGTCAAGTATGCCTATAAGGATGCTCGGCGCTATGCGAACCTCCGCGGCCTGACATTGAAGGGCACCCAAAAAATCTGGGATTCATCACTCGCAGCGATCGGGATGTTATGGGCAAAGCAACAGGGCCATGATGCTTTAAAGCGTTATCTAGATATAACCTACGAACGATTTTGGAAGCGAGAGCTAGATATTGAAGATCCTAGCGTCGTTGTGGCGGTACTGCTTGAGGCCGGTGTCAAAACCGAGGGCTTTGAAGCTTGGCAGGCCGAAGAGGGCCGCGCGGAACATGATGAAATGCAAATCAAGCTGCTTGAATCGGGGGTTTATGGTGTACCGACCTATCGTGTTAACGAACAAACCTATTTCGGGCGGGAGCATTTACCGAGAGTACGCTGGCATCTGTTGGGTGAAGTTGGTCCGTGCCCAGATATTGCTAACGACTCGGAGCTTTCGTGATGACGCAGCTCGATATCTATCTGGATCTGGGCAACATAGCAGGCATGGCGGCCATTTCCGGCACTCTCAAACTGATAGAAGAAACCGGCGTCACAGCGGTCTGGCAACCCATAGAAGGGAACGTCCCAAGGCCACTCAGCCGTGTGCCCAACCTCGATAACGAAGATCCGATAAGGGAGTTCAAGCAAAAACGGCTCACTGCTAAGCGCCAGTTTGAGATGGCGGAACTTGAAAGAGACTGTGCCCGGTTAGAATTAGATGTTGAGTTGGCGTCTCGAACCTTTGATGCGAGGCTCACGCACCTCGCTTGTCTGGCGATCCTTGAGCAGGTTGAGTCACCATTGATCTTTATGCAGCAGGTCTATGAGTCCCGTTTTCGTGAAGGAGATGCCCTAGAAGACGAGTCGAGCGTGGCGGACATGTTGGAAACCTTCCGTATTCAAAAATTTGTCAGTTGCTTGCCTCAGCTGCGATATCAGTGGGAGCAACATCAGAGCAGTTATCTTGAACTTGGTATTCACGACACCCCCAGCTATGTTTTGGAAGGAGAAACCTTCCAGGGCAGGCAGCACCTGCCACTACTAAGGTGGCGTCTTGAGGGTGAGGTGGGTCCACCACCGCTTTAAACAGGCGAGAACTATAACGCTTTTCGTATTCTCTCGGATAATTCCGCTGCTTGTCCTCGAAGGCTCTTTTCTCGAGCGTTCGATTTGCCTTGTCCCATCATCCCAATGCTATGATCAAGGTCGATTTGATTGGCTAGCAAGGATTACCCTCTATGGATTTCGATATTCCCCAGGAATTACAAGCGTACCTAACAGAACTAGATGCCTTTATAGAGGCAGAAATCAAACCTCTAGAACAGCAAGACGATAATATTCGCTTCTTCGATCATCGAAGGGAAGATGCAAGAACGGATTGGGAGAGGGGCGGCCTGCCAAACGAAGAGTGGGAGGCGCTGCTGGGTGAGGCTCGAAGAAGAGCTGATGCCGCAGGGCACTACCGTTATCCGTTGTCCAAGGAGTACGGTGGCAAGGATGGAACCAACCTTGGTATGGCGGTCATTCGAGAACATTTTGCGGCTAAGGGGCTTGGTCTGCATAACGATCTTCAGACCGAACACTCAGTCGTTGGCAACAACGTCGGTTTACTGTTGATGTTGGCCTACGGAACTGAGTCGCAAAAAGAAGAATGGGTGCCGGGGTTACTTGAGGGAAAACGCGGCTTTGCTTTTGGCATCACTGAGCCTGATCACGGCTCCGATGCAACTCATATGGAAACAACTGCCGTCAGAGATGGTGACGGGTGGCGCATCAATGGTGCTAAAACCTGGAACACTGGTATTCACAAAGCAGCCTACGACATGATTCTAGCCCGTACGAGCGGAAAGGCTGGGGACGGTGAAGGGATTACAGCATTTTTAGTGCCAACCAATTCCGATGGTTTTAAGCTCGAAGAAATGCTCTGGACCTTTAACATGCCGACGGATCATGGTCGAATTTCCATGACAGATGTCTACGTGAGTGATGATACGATTTTTGGCGGCGAGGGCCGCGGTCTAGGGGTCGTTCAACATTTCTTTAACGAAAACCGAATTCGCCAAGCGGCATCAAGCCTCGGTGCTGCTCAATATTGCATCAATGAATCGGTCCAATATGCAATGGAACGAAAGCCCTTTGGCAAACCCCTTTCAACCAACCAGGCGATTCAGTTTCCCCTCGCTGAATTACAAACCCAGTGCGAAATGCTGCGGGCGCTAATTCATAAAACGGCTTGGTCTATGGATAAATATGGCAATTTCAAAGTCTCCGATAAAGTATCGATGTGTAACTACTACGCGAATCGTTTGTGTTGTGAAGCCGCAGATCGGGCCATGCAGGTTCACGGGGGTCTTGGTTATTCTCGGCATAAGCCCTTTGAGCACATTTATCGCCATCACAGACGCTATAGAATTACCGAAGGGGCGGAAGAAATTCAGATTCGCCGGATTGCGGGCTACATGTTTGGCTTTATGAAACAGCAAGCACCAAAGGGTGTGCGGGAAGACTAGTTATGTCTGATGCTGAAATCAGGGCTAAGCTTGAACTTGTCTACCTCAAGCACTTCCCCGAGGTAGACGAAGTTGTGACGTGTGAACGGTTGTCCGGTGGTGCAAGTCAAGAAACCTATCGGATTCTAGTCAAAACCAAAGCGGGCGAGGTGCGTCATGCAATGCGAAGATCGCCTGGTGGGATGATTGTTGAGAATGTTGTGGGGCATCCAGGCCTGGCAACTGAAGCACGATTGATGCAGGTTGCGCGTGAAGCCGGTGTTCCAGAACCTGAAGTATATTATCTACTTGTGCCTGAGGATGGCATCGGTGAAGGTTTTATTATGCAGTGGATAGAAGGGGAGGCCCTGGGTGCTCGTATTAATCGCTCCGAGAAATTCACTCAATTGCGACCAAAGCTCGCCTATGCGTGTGGTGAAATCATGGCGCAGATACACGGCATCGATCTAACAAAATCGGGACTGAATGAAAAACTTGATAGGGTGTCGCCGGAACAATTTGTCAGACAAACCTGGGAGCGTTATCAAGTTCTGGAAACACCACAACCCATGATTGACTATGCCGCTCGCTGGCTACTGGATAATTTGCCTGAGAACTACACACCGTCGTTAGTGCATAACGATTTTCGAAATGGCAACTTCATGGTGTCCCCTGATCAGATTGTTGCGGTGCTAGATTGGGAGCTAGCGCATATTGGCGATCCGATGCGCGATCTAGGTTGGATATGTGTGAATTCATGGCGCTTCGGTAGCAGCGACCCTGTGGGTGGGTTTGGTTCTTATGAAGATCTGTTTCGTGGTTATGAGTCCGTGACCGGCAAAGCAGTTGATGCATCCGCAGTCAAATTTTGGGAGGTATTCGGTTCCTTTTGGTGGGCTGTGGGTTCCCTGGGTATGGCAGAACACTATCGTAACGGCCCAGACAAAACGGTTGAACGTCCTGCGATCGGGAGACGTTCTTCGGAATGTCAGATTGATTGCGTCAATCTGCTGATTCCGGGGGCTGTTTCTGTTTTGAAAGCGCCTGACCAAACGGCCGATGTCGATATGCCGAGAGCTGAAGAACTCATCACGAGCGTGCGTGACTTTTTGCGTCAGGATGTGATGACAAGTACCCAAGGTCGTACTAATTTTATGGCACGAGTCGCCTCAAACTCATTGGATATTGTGCTTCGGGAATGGCAGTTGGGCGAAATCGCCAAAGCGCAAGAACTCGGTGCCCTTGAGCAGTTATTGGGTGTTTCTGGGACCTTGTCAGAACTTCGTTGGCAATTGGTCAGAGCATTGCGCTCTGGCGAGCAGTCTCTATTGGACGAGGCGCTAGCGAAATACCTGCGCAATACGGTGGTCAATCAGATTGCGATCGACCAACCGAAGTACACAGGCTTTAAACTAGCGCTTGCCAATGGCTAAAGTGCGAGTAGCTTTGCCTTAGAACTTTTTTTCTTAGGATTTCTTTTTTCTTAGTGCAAAGACAAAATCTCGAAAGATATCCATCAATGTCTCGTATTTAAAATCTGTAAATTCTCCGGCATCAAAGTACATGCCGTGATCTTCGCAAGCCTCGTATTGAATGTGGGTTTGAACTGGATCGGACACCTTATCCATTTTCTTACTGCAGCGGGGGCAATCAATGTCGCGAATCTCGTTGTTTTTAATGCCTGTGCTGCGATCGCCGTCATCAATGTAGTCAGACATCCACTTATCTTTTAGTGCATCCGCTTCGCCGATATCAAACCAGATGCCACGACATTTTGAACATCGATCGATCTCGACGTTTCCCGTCAAGGTGCTGAGGTTGTGTTGTTCCATTTCGGAATTACATTTTGGGCACTGTAATGTGTCATTAGTCGACATCGGGTCTCCAATCTAGGTTTTTGCTTTTTAAGCATTATCCACGGTTTTCTGTTTGATGCGAAGCTATGTCGAACAAATTAAGTTGGCCATCCAACTCAAGGACGGCAGTAACGAGGCGTCTAACGAAGTCCTCAAGTAAATCCGGGTCGGCCTTGCGGACTTCGCCGCGATAAGTCAGTTCTGTGCCAAAAGGGGGTAAATGAACAAATACTACCGTTTGCAGATGATCAGACGCTACTTTGAGGTTCTCTAGGCAGTATAGCGTTTCTTCGCAAAGATATTGCCCCGCATCATTCGAAATTCGAATTGGAATCTGTTGATCGAAAAGCCTCGTATGCAACGCGGAAGCATTGATGGTCGCGTGCATTGATGCTGGCCCATTGGTTAAAATTTCGCCAGCAGGGTGCTGATCAAGAGTGTCGGTGCGGTGTTTTCTTTCGTTTCTGGCCAATGTTTCGATATCAAACCAGCCTTCACGACCTTCACCGAGGCTAATAATGATTTCGGGTTGTTGCAATTTGATCGCGGCTTCGAGACAAGACATGGGCTTACCCCAGACTACGGGGATTTCCAAATGTTCTGCGGCTTCATAGCTACTGGCGGCGATCCATGAGCCATTGACGTTTCTACCGTCGAAAGGGGTGAATCCAGTCAGTAATAGGTTTGGCAAATAGATCTCCGATTGCTTGGCAGTTTAGCAGAATGCTATTCCTGACGGCTGTGCTTTTTTGATTCAAACATAAATTCCCCTCACCAGATGCCCGCTGCTAGATGTCTTTAATTGAGTGTCCTCTAATAGGCTTACCGACTCGGCGTCCCCGACTGGGCGTCCCCGATTACTTCCTGTATATTCGAAGATTAGAAAATTAAACAGGAAGCACAGATGAAAGCAGCTATTTTCCACGAGGTCGGTCAGCCACTGACGATTGAAGATATTTCGATTTCGAAACCCGGTCCGCGAGAAGTCCTGGTTAGGACCGCTGCGGCTGGGGTTTGTCACAGTGATCTGCATTTTATCGAAGGCCTGTATCCCGGGCGTACCCCGATGGTATTGGGGCATGAGTCTTCAGGTATCGTAGAAGCTGTGGGTTCCGATGTGAGCTACGTGCAACCTGGCGACCATGTGATTACCTGTTTGTCCGTTTTCTGTGGCCATTGCGAGAGTTGCCTAACAGGTCATATGTCCCTTTGTGTCAACCCTGAAACAAAACGCGACGATAGTGAAGAACCGCGTCTTTCGAGAAAGGGAGAGACGATCCAGCAGTTTGCCAATCTATCCTCCTTTGCTGAGCAAATGCTGATACACGAACACGCACTGGTGAAGATCAATAAAGATATGCCCCTCGACCGCGCAGCACTTATTGGCTGTGGTGTGACAACAGGTGTCGGCGCAGTATTCCATACTGCGAAGGTTGAACCCGGGTCAACGGTGGCAGTCATTGGTTGTGGCGGCGTTGGCTTATCTTGCATCAACGGCGCGGCCCTTGCGGGTGCAGCCAAGATTATCGCTGTCGACATGGTCGATAGTAAGTTGGAGATGGCCAAGACCTTCGGTGCAACTCATACCGTCAATGGTAAGGATGGCGATTCTGTTGCGCAGGTACTTGAGATAACCGGTGGAGGTGTTCATTACTCATTTGAAGCGATTGGCCTCAAGCAAACGGCTGAAGACGCCTTTGGTATGCTTCGAGCCGGTGGCGCGGCAACCATCATCGGCATGATTCCGGTGGGCGTTAAGATTGAGTTAATGGGTTCGGATTTTCTTCGAGAGAAGAAAATGCAAGGCTCCTTTATGGGCTCGAATCGTTTTCGAGTGGATATGCCTAGATTCATTGAGTTCTATCTACAGGGCAAGTTGCATCTAGACGAGATGATCTCTAAGCGGATTGGTCTTGCGGATATCAATAGCGCTTTTGATGACATTAAGACCGGCAGTGTGGCTCGAAGTGTGATCATGTTTGATCACTAAAGCCCGATCTATAAAAGCAGTTCAATTAGTGCAGATTGGTAAACCGCGTGTGGAGCTGACATGACGAGTCGGGCAGAGGGCCTGCCCGCTCTTCAGATCTGGGGCTATAGCTCGGGTAATTTCGGTTTGTCGGCTGGTCTTGTTGCCTGGGCACTGTTACTTGCAAGGTTGTTCGACTCGATTACCGATCCGGTCATGGGTTATCTTTGGGATCGAACCAACAGCCGTTGAGGCAGACGTCGACCCTACATTATTAGTGCAGCGATTCCTCTGGGTATCCCCTTCTACTTTCTATTTTCTGCACCTACATTTACAGATACAGAAAACCATCAGGGGTTACTGCTGGGCTATATGCTTAAGCTGTACATCTTGACCTATTTCATCTGGACCGCTGGTGCGATTCTCTATTATAGCCTGGGTGCGGAGATGACCGATCACTATGCCGAACGGGTCAAGGTCATTGCCATTGGTGAATCCTGCGCCCTCGTGGGCTTATTGGCAGCAACGATTCTACCGGCCTATTTGATTTATACCTTCGGCGGAGTCCAGGGTTATTCTTTTATGGGCGGCATCCTAGGGGCTGGTGTGGCGTTGTTCCTGATTTTTGCAGGTGTGGTCAGTACCGAGCGGCCTGAATTTAAGGGCCGCCCTGCAATGAACCCCTATGCAGGGTAGTTAGCCGCCTTCAAAAACCCACACTTCAGGACTTTGTTGGTTGCCTTTGTCTGCAGCTCTATTGCCGCCGCGGTACCAGCGGTCCTCGTGATCTATGTATCGGTCTATATTATCGGCATTCCTATTATTTGCTGCTGTATTTTTCTTCAGCCATATTGTCGTTGTCTATTTGGAATCGCATTGCGGGTAAAATGGGTAAACGCGATACCTTGGGAATAGCAATCGCCATGTCGACATTGAGCCGCTTCAGCTTCACCAGCGATGACCTTGCAGCTGTGCAGAAAACCCTGAGTAGAAACCCCTGGCTATACTGAAGTAAATTTTAGGTAGCCGTCATGATAAATTTGTAGAATCAAAAAATCATCGACAGCGGTTTGGTCCCGACTACCCGGATGCGTGGCACAAGAGAACTTGCAGCACTAACACCAATACCTTGTCTAAATCGGCTGTTTGGTTGGAGTTTAAGCGTTTCTTGGGGCAGGTTGATTTTTGCTGTTGCGAATACATCAAACCTGCTTGTTCGTACCGCTAGGGCAGGGTCAAAAAGTACTTGGTCATGCGTGATTTTAAAGGCAGCGTCAGTACAAATTACGCTGTTTTTTTCTGCGGTTGAGAAAACTCGGCGGGTGAGCTGAGATAAAAAACCGCTAAATGTAGTATCAAGTTTGCTGGTGCTAATAGTACCGCCACCGTCGCGAAATATGACCAGTCCACTCAGGCTTTGAGTCAACTCTAGCGTGTTTCGGCCTCGGCTACTGAGCTTGGCATTGAACTGCATTCGTTCACTATCGGCGTTGGCTTTATCTTCGTCGAGTTGGTTGATGATCAGGACTGCGATGCCATCACTCTTGTCGCTTAGCCAATTAATGTCGTGGCTGCGCAGTTGGCCGTTCTCTATCGAGAAGGCCAGTTCAGTACTGGTATGATTGCCGGGTTGCAAGTCAAATCTGTCTGCTCTGTGAGTGAAGTTGAGTTTTAGGTCTGACATCAGCTGCCAGGGAAGTTCGATTAACGGCATAATCCTTTTCTTAACTGCGATGGGACCTTTCTTGTTGTCGGTAGCGGTAATCAATGCTGGGATGACAGTGGGCAAATGCAACCGCTTTGATGCGAAGTCGAATTCGATTTGATTCACGTCACCTGGCACGATTGAGATGTTTCCTCTGACGTTCGAGAGGCCGAGGCTTGCATCGTTGATTAGCACATTGATCATGTCGCGGTCGCCATCGATACTCACGTCGAGTTTGTAGGCTTTATCCCGAAAATCTGGCGTGAAGCCCCTCACTTGAAACAAGGTCTGAGAGCTGTTGCCTTCAAGTAGAAGTTGCCCTCGGGTCCGACTAAGGTTTGGCGCAAGGTCCAATATCATGCTGCCACTAAGTTGTTGTTCGCCGGCCTCGAGCAATATTGCTCGATTTCAACGGTATCTCCTCGGTGTCTTAAGCCGAAGGTAATATCAAAAGGTGTGCTGGGTAGTTAGTATGGAACGAAGGAGCCAAATAGATGCTCAATATTACTGCCCTGACCCTCAACATTAATGGATAGTCTCTGCAAACGATCGTTCTTAGGGAAGGTGCCTTTGACTCTAATGCGATTGTCACGCAAGTGACACGCTGGTGTCCGTTGATAGTTTGCTGTCACTAATGGTTTGGAACCAGGCTTTTGCTGAGAACGGC